>JAKBTA010000008.1 GCA_021844645.1 Nitrospirota bacterium | reverse complement strand
TTTCTGCCGCATTGCCCTTTCTCACCTCTTCTCTTTTTCTTCGATCACTCCTCAAGCACTCCAAAAATCATGCAACAACCATCCTGACACAGTGGCCCATCCTTGGCCTTAAGCTTTCTTTTCCACAGCGCTTCTGACTCCCTGAGATCTCTTCCGGCATGAGGGCGGGGGTCTTTTCGCAATTTTTTTCTTTTTCACAATTGAGAGAACCCCGGAAATAATGGTACGATTCCAGAATTGTCTTAGGAAAGCATCTTTTTATTCGAGGAGCAGGATTTGCTGGATAGCTGGCTTGAACAGAAAATATCGGACTCGGTCAATGATCTCTTGAAGGAGAAGGGAAGCGCTCAGTCTTCCCGAGAACTCCTGCCCAAGGGAGTCCGGATTGAATTTCCCAAAAAAAACGGATTCGGTGATCTCGCCTCTCCGGTTGCAATGCATCTTGCCGGACCATTGAAGATGGCTCCAAGAACGATTGCGGTCGAACTTGAAAAACGGCTCTCTCTCCTCAAGGAAATCTCCCGGGTAGAGGTCGCCGGGCCAGGATACCTGAACATCACTTTTTCGCTTGATTTTCTTCATGAATGTCTCAACAACCTTCTTGACACCGCACGTTCCCCGGTGTCTCCCGTCTCCTCCCCCAAAAAGATCCTGATCGAATATGTCAGCGCAAATCCGACCGGTCCGCTGCATGTCGGCCATGGACGGGGCGCAGCCTACGGCAACAGCATCGCCAGGATTCTCAAGACACTGGGACATGAGGTGACATCGGAGTATTACATCAATAATGCCGGCAACCAGATGGATCTTCTTGCCCGATCAACCTACCTGGCCTGGAGAGGGCTGCAGGAAAACCTCTCCGAAGAGGAACGGCTGAAAATACTTCCCGACGGCAGCTCCTATCAGGGCTCCTATGTCACGGACATTGCGAAGGAAATCCTTGAAAACCCTTCGCTCCTCTCCGATGAGGAACGAAGGCTGGCTCTCGCCGGAATGGAGCATTCTTCACGGTTCCTTGGCCGCTTCTCCGAAATTGCGGAAGATCGGATCATGCAGGGAATACGCCGGGATCTCATTCGTTTCGGGATTGAGTTCGATCGCTATTTCTCTGAAAAAAACCTTCACGCTCCCGATCCCGCAGACGGAAAGTCCTTGATCGATAAATGCCTGGGCGAGATCAGCGAATTTTCTCGATCCTCAAAAACGGCAGGGGAAGAGGGAATACCGGATCTCTTCGAGGAAGAAGGCGCACTCTGGCTGAGGACAAGTCTCCTGGGGGACGACAAGGATCGGGTCCTGCGAAAAGGTGACGGGAACCTCACCTACTATGCCGCGGACATTGCCTATCACCGGGAAAAGATAGCGCAGGGCCACGATCTCTATATCGACGTCTGGGGTGCAGACCATCACGGGTACATTCTGCGCATGCAGGCAGCGATGAAAACACTCAACGCACTGAAGGGAACCCGTGCAGAGCTGAAGGTTGCACTCATCCAGCTGGTGAATCTTCTTCGCGACGGCAAACCTGTGGGAATGTCGAAGCGATCGGGTGATTTCATAACGCTTTCCGATGTTCTCGATGAAGTCGGGGTTGATGCCACAAGATTCCTGTACCTGACGAGAAGCCATGAATCCTCTCTGGATTTCGATCTGGATCTGGCCAAAAGCAAATCGATGGACAACCCCGTCTATTATGTCCAGTATGCCCATGCAAGAGTCGCAAATCTGCTGAAGCAGGCGGAAATAAGAGGGATCAAGGTCCCGGAAAAGTGGACGCCGGCACACCTCTCACCGTTGGTTGGCGACGACGAAAAAGCGCTGATCCTCCTGCTTGACCGCTTCGACCTGGTTGTTTCCGAATGTGGCTCCATGATGGAGGTTCATCCACTGACAGATTATCTCACGGAGCTCTCCGGACAGTTTCACCGGTATTATTTCCATAACCGGATCCTTTCTCCGGAGTCCGGGGGAGAACCGCTGATTCTTGCCCGACTGGCCCTTTCCTCCGCTGTCGGAAGAATCATCCGGTTTGGACTCTCCCTGCTGGGAGTCTCGGCACCGGAGAGCATGTGAACTGGATCGAGTCCCACCCCGGAACACAGGAAAAGTCGCGGACCGGAGCCCTCCATACGGAAGCCGGCATCGTTCAGACACCAAATTTCATGCCGGTCGGAACGCGCGGTTCTGTAAGGGGTCTCAGCTCAGATGTCTTGTCGAGGTCCGGTACCGAGATCCTCCTGGTCAATCTCTTCCATCTCTGGCTCCGTCCGGGGGAAAGCGTTCTCAAGGGAGCGGGGGGGATCCGCTCCTTCATGGGCTGGAAGGGACCAATCCTCTCGGACAGCGGTGGTTTTCAGATCCTCTCGCTCAAGGACCGCAGAAAGGTCTCGGAAGAAGGGGTGCACTTCCAGTCACCTTACGACGGATCTCCGGTCTTTCTCTCTCCGGAAGAGGTTGTCCGCTTCTCCGGAACGATCGGTGTAACGATCGCAATGGTGCTTGATCACCTCGTTTCCCCGGAAGAAGGCGTCGCAAAAAATCGGGAGGCCCTCGAACGAACGCTCAGGTGGGCAAAACGATCTCTCGATGCCAAAGAAACAATCGAGTCAGAAATGGCTCTTTTCGGAATTGTCCAGGGAGGTCTCGACCCCCAGTTGAGGAAATTCTGTGCCGGCGAACTCGCCGGGATGAGCGGCCCCGGGGGGACCACCTTTGACGGATACGGGATCGGCGGACTCGGAATAGGAGAGGCTCCCGACGAGCGCATCTCCATTGTTTCAGCAGCGATCGAGCCTCTCCCCAAAGACAAGCCAAGATATCTGATGGGGGTGGGATACCCTGAAGACCTGATCGAGGCCGTTGGAGAAGGAGTCGATCTTTTCGACTGTGTCCTGCCGACCAGAAATGCCAGAAACGGGATGCTGTTCACCAGAGCAGGAAGGCTGATCATCAGGAATGCCCGCTACACCGAAGATCATGGTCCGGTTGACGAAACATGCTCATGTCTGACCTGCCAGTCCTATTCCAGAGCGTATCTTCACCATCTCTTCCGGACGGAGGAGATGCTTGGACCAGTTCTGAACACGATCCACAATGTCACTTTTTATCTGAATCTGATGAAGGAAATGAGAGAGCAGCTCGTCATGGGAACTTTTTCCGGCTGGAAGAATCATATGCTCGGCCATCTGAACACAAGGGGGAAAAATGAATAGCACATCCGCAACGCTTGCCCAGGGAGAGGGGAACCCTCTTCTTTCAATGCTACCGATCATCCTTGTCATCGTCCTGATGTACATCCTGATCATCCTGCCCCAGAAGAAACGCCAGAAAAAACACAAGATGTTTCTGGATGCGATCAGGCCAGGATCCAAGGTTCTCACTTCCGGAGGAATGATCGGGACGGTCATGACCGTTTCGGATAAAACGGTCGAAGTGGAGATTGCACCCGGAATTATTGTAACGCTTGTCAAGCCGGCAATTCTTTCAAATGCCGCGGATATTGCCTAGTTTTTCCGGATTTTTTGTGGCCAACTGTATTTATTTTTATTTTGTAAAAACTCTTTAAAAGGATGCCCCGTCGCCGATGAAGAAAAAGCTTGGATTCAGGATCGCCCTTTTGACAGGTGCGGTCATTATTTCTTTTCTCCTGATTTTGCCTTCACTTCCCATCTGGAACAACGTTCCTGACAGCATGAAGAAGTTTCTTCCGGAAGGGAAAATCTCCCTTGGTCTGGATCTGAAGGGCGGAATGTCCGTGACGCTTGAAGTGGACCAGGACAAGGCTGTTTCCGGGACCATCGATGAGATGGTCACAGGCCTCAAGGAAGCAGGTTTTGAATCTGTCCGCTCGGGAGATTCCATTGTCCTGACCGTCCCCCCCGGGCCCCATCGGGCGGCTGTCAGGAAGACCGTTTCAAGACGATACCCGGCCGTTGTGGAAACATCAAAAAATGACAGGACCATTACCTACAGCCTTCCGGCGCCGGAAGTGAAGCGCATACGGGAACATGCAATGACGCAGGCGGTCGAAGTCATCAGAAATCGAATTGACCAGTTCGGAGTCTCAGAACCGGTGATTTCCCGGCAGGGGAAAAATCGTATCCTGATCGAGCTTCCGGGCGTCAGCGATCCCGAAAGGGCGATGGCCCTGATCGGAAGAACGGCAAGGCTTGAATTCATGCTTGTCGACGACAGGAACCCCCAGGCGGAAGCCATTATCGAAAAAAAGGTTCCGGTACCGGCCGACGACATCCTTCTTTCCGGTCAGCCTTCTGAAAAGTCAGGTGGCGTTGCCACTCCATACCTCCTGAAAAAGCAGGCACTGATGACGGGAGAGATGATCTCTGATGCCAGGGTATCCTTTGGCCAGTTCAATGAGCCCTATGTGTCGATGACCTTCAACTCTTCCGGCGCAAAGCTCTTCGACGAAATCACGAAAGACCATGTCAAGCAGCTTCTGGCCATTGTTCTTGACAACCGTGTCTACAGCGCCCCTGTCATCCAGGAAGAGATCTCCGGTGGACAGGCACAGATTACGGGATCTTTTTCCCTCAAGGAAGCAAAGGATCTGTCGATTGTACTCCGGTCCGGAGCCCTTCCGGCCCCCGTCCGGATTCTTCAGAATGTCACGGTAGGTCCTTCTCTTGGTCGTGACTCAATCCAGTCCGGCATTCGGGCAACGGTTCTTGCCGTAATTCTGGTTCTGCTGTTCATGGCCTTCTACTACCGCTTCTCCGGTGTCATCGCCGATTTTGCGCTGGTCTTAAACCTGATCATTCTTGTCGGAGCACTGGCGGCGCTTCATGCCACACTGACACTCCCGGGCATTGCCGGCATTATCCTGACGGTGGGAATGGGTGTCGACTCAAACGTCCTGATTCTCGAGAGAATCAGGGAAGAAATCCGTGCGGGAAAACCGGTCAGGACATCCATCGATTCAGGATATGACAAGGCCTTTCTGACCATTGTGGATTCTCATGTGACGACATTGATCACCGCCCTGATCCTGTTTATCTTCGGGACCGGACCGATCAAGGGATTTGCCGTGACGCTTTCAGTCGGGATCGGGATCAACCTCTTTACGGCACTTGTCGGAACCCGGGTCGTCTATGATTATATGGCCTCCAGGCGGAAGATGCAGAAACTTTCGATCTAGACCGGGGACCGGATGCCAGGGTCCCATAACGCTGACAATGTATTCTTAAAACGGTTTTTTGAAGGGAATGGGTCTTTATGATTGAGCTAATAAAAAATCCGTCAATCGATTTTATGGCCAAGAGAAAAATAACGCTTGGAATCTCGGCTGGTTTTCTTCTTCTGGGGTTTGTTGCGATCGGAGCCATTGCCACAGGACACGCCAACCTGGGAATCGATTTTGCCGGTGGAACAGCTATCCAGGTCCATTTTGACAAGAACATTCCTGTTTCAAGCGTCAGGGATATCCTTTCAAAAGGAGGATTTTCAGGAGCACAGATTCAGAACATACAGTCTTCAAGCGATATCCTCATCAGGGCCCAGGCCCACGAAAATCGCAATGGCTCGGTCTCAGGCAAGATTCTCCAGACGCTCAAAAGCGGATTTCCGAATGACAAGATGACGATTGTCTCCGCGACAGAGATCGGTCCGTCCATAGGATCCGAGCTTGCCGGAAAAGCCTTTCTCGCAATCCTGTACTCCATTATCGGCATCATTGTCTACATTGCATTCAGGTTCGAATTCCGTTTCGGTCTGGCAGCGGCCATCTCGACCTTTCATAATGTTGTGGCTGTTCTCGGTCTTCTTTATATCATGGGGACCGAGATCAATCTCCTTATCGTAACGGCACTTCTGACTCTTGCGGGCTATTCCCTGACCGACACGGTTGTCGTTTTCGACAGGATTCGTGAACAGATGCGCCGCTCATCCAGGCAGAAGATGGAGGAGATTATCAATCTCGGGATCAATCAGGTTCTTTCAAGGACAGTTGTGGTATCATCAACTGTGCTGCTTGTTCTGGTTGCCCTGTTCTTTTTCGGTGGTCCGGTCATCCATGATTTTTCAATGACATTGTTGCTTGGTGTCATTGTGGGGACTTATGCATCCATTTTTGTTGCGAGCCCTCTGCTCCTCTTGCTGCCCAAGGGAGTCAAGAAGCCGGTACAGACAGGACGAACCGCCCTGTAACGCTTTTTCATATAGTCCTGGAGGTAGCGGATGAACTCAAATTATGTGGATCCGGAAGAGGTTCTCGGGAGCTTTGGACTTTTTCTTCTCCCGGTCCTTTTGGTCTTCCTCATCCTTTTCCTGAAAAAGAAGCAGATTCTGTAAGGACGAGAAAGATGCAATCGCCAAGGAATGAATATGACAGTCCTAACGGTTGGTCAATTCCGCAAATCCATGACGAGAAAATTCTGACCCTGGCCAGGGAAATGGGAACGGACCCGGTCTGGGCCAGGATGCTTCTTGGCAGGGGGTTTGATGGCGGATCCGCCAGGCGTGCGTTTACTTCTCCCCAACCTCCAGGTCCCGACTCTCTGGGGGACTTTACCCTTGCGTTTCAAATTCTGCTTCATGTTCTCGACACAGCCTCCCCCATAGCGGTCTATGCCGACCTTGATGTTGACGGTGTGACCTCCGCCACCATGTTTTCAAGGTTTTTGAGGCGAAGGAAACACCCCTACATCACCCTTCTGGTCCATAGAAACGACGGCCACGGGTTAAAGAGGGAGCGGCTTCTGGCCCTGATCTCAAAAGGGTACCGGTATCTTCTGGTTGCGGACATGGGAACATCCGATATCTCCCTTCTCTCCGAAATGGAAACGCTTGGCCTCAGAACGATCGTTGTGGACCACCACCTGTTAAGAGAGTCATGGCCAGAAAATCTTGCACTGGTCCATCCTTGTGGCCGATCCTGCCTGACTGCGGTCGGGAGCCTTTACGTCCTTCTCGCACCCTTTTTCCATCCGGACGAAGAACGGGAAATGGCTTTCCTTGCCGGTCTTGCCGTTCTTGCCGACCGAGCACCGCTGATGGATGGAAACCGTTACTTTATAAGAGCCCTCAGGGAGCAATCCTGCCTCGAGGGATTTCCCGGCATCCGATCCCTCCTGAGAAGACGGCTTCAGCGCCGGGTTATGGTCAACGACTATTCCTTCCTGGTCATCCCGGCGATCAATGCGCCGGGGAGAATGTCCGATCCCTATCCGGCGTTCGAACTTCTGATGGCGACAACGGAGTCCGAAGGGGAGCGGCTTGCGCAGATCGTCCTTGAAATCAATCGGCGCAGGCAGGAAACGGAGTGGTCGCTCTACGAAGAGATCCGAAAAGTATGGGACGGATGTCCGGTTGTCTTCCAGCCGGGGTGGGCCCCCGGTATCATGGGCCGGATTGCGCACAGGCTCTGTGAAGAATTCAATGTCTCGGTCTTTGTCGCCACCCTGACAAAAGATGGGGATGTTCGGGGTTCTTTGCGCCTCCGGGGAGGAGATACCCTCGATACCGTTCTCAAATGTCTTGAAGGTCTTCCAATTCAGGGTGGAGGCCATGCCAGGGCGGGAGGACTGGGGTTTCCCATCGAAATCCTGGACAAGGTGAGAGGAAAACTCTCCTCCCAGTTAAACAAAACAGAAGACACTTCTTTTGACATGAATCAGGCTCTTGAAATCGACGCGTTTCTCCCGGCCTACTACCGCTCGACCTCCTTCTGGGAAGGTCTTGGAGAGCTCCTTCCATTCGGGGAAGGGTTCCATCCCCCCAAACTTGGAGTCAGGAATGCGCTGATTGAGCGCATTGAAGATGGGAGAGGAAGGACGGTTCTGTGTCATTTCAGGTGGAAGCATGGGCTGGAACGTGCAGCGATCAGAAGCGGACTTCAGGTTCCTCCCTCGGGAGAGCGGGTGGATCTTGTCATGACTCCCGAACTAGTTGGAAAGGGGGATAGGGTAGAGCGGCATTTCTCGATCTGCTCTTATCGCATCCATGAATAACAATGATGTTTCTGATGTGAAGGAAATCAGTTCCGTCCCTGTTGCTTCGGTCGCTCCTCCCGTCACGATCGACAGCCTGCTCGAAGCAACGAGAAAATACAACCTTTCCGAAGAGGCCCAGCAGAGGATCCGACAGGCCTATGAGCTCTCGGCAAAGGCCCATGAGGGTCAGTTCCGCCGCTCAGGAGAGTCCTACGTTGAGCATCCCCTCAATGTGGCATGGATCCTTGCAAGCATGAAGGTTGACGAAACCTGCCTCATTACCGCCCTCCTGCACGACACGCTTGAGGACACGACACTGACCTCCGAACAGATCGAATCCCTTTTTGGAAGCAAGGTTGTCTCCCTTATTGACGGCGTGACGAAAATTGGAAAGTTTCATTTCCAGGCGACAAAAGCGGAAAAGCAGGCCGAAAATTTCCGCAAGATGCTCCTGTCCATGTCGGAAGACATCCGGGTGATCCTTGTGAAGCTTGCCGATCGTCTCCATAACATGAGGACGATCGCCTCCCTGAACATGGATCGCCAGCGGGCTATCGCCCAGGAGACGCTGGAGATCTACGCGCCCCTTGCAAACCGTCTTGGAATCGGCTGGATCAAATCCGAACTGGAAGACCTCTCGTTTTCTGTCCAGGACAGGGAAACCTACCAGGATCTGAAAATAAAGGTGTCAAACCGGAGACGGGAAAGAAAGAACTATATCAGCACGATTGTCAAGACCGTGCAGGACGCCCTGCTGGCAAACAATCTGCAGGGCGAGGTTCAGGGTCGCTACAAGCATATCTACAGTATCTACAGAAAAATGACTCTCCAGGAGATCCCGTTTGAGGAGATCTATGACCTCATGGGGATCAGGATCATCACCGATACAAAACTCAACTGCTATGCCATCCTGGGTCTTCTGCACAGCCTCTGGAAACCGATGGCAGGAAGGATCAAGGACTTCATAGCGGTGCCGAAGTCCAACATGTACCAGTCTCTCCATACGACCGTTATTGGATCGGAAGGCATTCCTGTCGAGTTCCAGATCAGGACTGAGGAGATGCACCGCGTCGCGGAAGAGGGAATCGCAGCCCACTGGAACTACAAGGAAAATGCCGACGGCTCTCCGGCAGAGGGAGAGAGAAAGGTCGTTGCATGGCTTCGCCAACTCGTTGAATGGCAGAAAGAACTGCCTGACAACCGTGAGTTCATGGACTCGGTCAAGGTCAACCTTTTCCCCGACGAGGTATACGTTTTTACCCCTAAAGGCCAGGTCAAGGAAATGATCAAGGGGTCGACGGCTATCGATTTCGCCTACAGCATCCATACCGAACTTGGCCATCACTGCATGGGTGCGCGGATCAATGGCCGGTGGTCGCCGATCAAGACCGAGCTCCAGAGTGGCGACATCGTGGAAATTATTTCAAGCCCCTCCCAGTCCCCAAGCAAGGACTGGCTCCGATTTGTCGCAACACCAAGAGCAAGGGCCAGAATACGCCACTGGCTCAAGGAAGAGGAAGACCGGCAAAGTGCCGAAATTGGCAGGAAGTCTCTGGAAAATGAATTCAGGAAGGCACGACTGAACCTTTCAGATTATCTGAAGTCTCCATCCCTTGAAGTCATTCTCAGTTATTCGGACCAATCCTCCCCGACACTCGAGAATGTCTATTCAAGGATCGGGTTCGGCCAGATTTCCCCCAATGTCATCCTGAGGAAGCTCGTTCCTGTCACCCCTGAGACCACCGGACAGGAATACCCACAGGAGTCCTTCCCTCTGACGAACCACCCCGTTGTTGTCCGGGGTGGAGGAAAAGATCTCCTCATCAGCCTTGCCCGCTGCTGCAGCCCCGTTCCCGGTGAGGAGATCATCGGCTATATTTCGAGGGGAAGGGGTGTTGTCATTCATGCCAGGGACTGCCCCAATCTGGTTCACCTCTCCATTCAGAAGGAGCGTCTGATCCAGTCGACATGGGACAATGATCCGAACAATCTTTTTGAAGTCCAGATAAGGGTTTTAATGGAGGATAAGCCCGGGATGCTGGCCGGAGTCTCGGCCGCCATTTCGGAGAAGGGTGCAAACATCAATCACGCTGAAGTCAAGCAGGATCGACATAAAATGGCGGTTATTGAAATCGCGCTTGGAGTTAAAAACACCTCTGACCTTGAATCCATTATGGAAGCAATCCGAAGGGTCCGGGGTGTGATCAGCGTCCAGCGACTCAAACGAATGACCGGGGAGAATACCCGTAGATCGGAACCCGCATGATCATGGACAGGGAAAAAAGACTGGCGGCCCATATAAAGGCCAGGCCACACCTGAGGGATATCTTTGAATTCCAGCACCGGATCGAGGAAATATGGAACTCCTCATCCCCTGACGACTTTCTGCCGGTGGTCTGTCTTTCGGAACCGGATGTCCGCCAGAGAATGAAGTCAGGACAACCACTGATCGACCGGCCTCTTTTTTCCAAGATATCGCTGACCAATTCTGAAAATCAGATGAGGCGCATTCTTACCGTCATGAAAACCGGCGGGGGGGAGAGGGAGGTTCTGGCCTCAAAGATGGCCGCATACCTTCGTGGATCTGGAAGAGGGGAAGCCTGGTTCATCCGCTCGGTTCTGGCTCACGATGACGGCTTTCTGGATCGCGTTTCCCAGGAAACCGAGGTACCGGGTCCCTTGCTGCTCCATCTGTTGAGGATGTCGCTCAGGGTCTCCTTCGAGCGCCTCCATGAAACATTGCGAACGGTCCTCCGCTCCCTGGACTGGGACTACCCGTTGTGTCCTGTCTGCGGAGCCGCCCCTTCCCTGGGACAGACGCTCTCTCCCGACGAGAGGCGGTATTTCTGCTATTTCTGCTCGTTCTCATGGCTGGCGCATCCTCCGGAGGGATGTCCTTCCTGTGGGTTGATCGATCCTGACCGGGTTAATCTTTTATACAAGCATCCTGAAGAGAATCAGGGGATACTCGCATGCGAGGGATGCTTTTCCTACCTGAAGGTCGTTGACCAGCGTTATGCGGAAGAAGATCTGGACTCGGACTTCCAGGAAATTCTGGGAATCCATCTTGACCTTGCCGCGATGGAGATGGGGTTTCATCCGCTGGGACAACCTCCCGGGAGAGCCGAAATCATTGTCCGTCCGGGAATTGACAGCCCAAAGTTCTAAAGCGCATTTATCAGGGAACAGACTCTCTTGAACAGAGCAAAGGGGAAGGAACACCATGGGTACAGATATTGGAAGCAATCTGAACTCGACTGTGAACTATATCATCATCTTCATGGGAGTGATCGGGCTTGCATTTCTTGTTGGCCTGGGCGTTCAGCGGCTGGTTCAGTACGAAAAGGTGATGGACAAGAAACTCCCTGCGGATCGCCCGAAAGTTGATCCCTGGGGGTACCCGATTGAAGAGTCCGAAAAGGGAAAAGGGGAGAAAAAAGGGTAAGGAAAACACAGGGCAGTGGAGATTCGTCCTGATTGGAAAGTGGATGAGGCTCTCTCGATCAGAGCGCTAGCGCGTCCACTTGTCCAGAATCAGGAGTTCGTCTGTGTGATGCCTGTTCATCTCGATGTCATGCAATAGCGAGAGATCTTTTTTGTAAAGTTCTTCCGGTCCCTGAAGCTTTCGGATCGGGATGGCAACAAGGATGTTGATGAGTGCCTGTCTGTAGCTTTTTATATTGTTGTAAGCCAGGGAAAGCCCTTCGGAGTCAAACGCGATTCCTTCCGGGGTTTGTGTCTTGTGGTCGAGGGCGAGGGCCCTCTGAAAGAACGTGATGGCTTTTTGAGGATTCTTCTCCAGAAGGTAGATCCTTCCAATATTCCCTTCCGCCTCCGATTCCTTTTTCAGATCACCAATTTTTTTGCTGTAATCGATTGATTGATGAAAATCCGCCAGTGCCTGATCCTGTTTGTTCAACCTTGAATTGACCAAACCGCTCACCGAATACAAGATTGAAAGAACCTCGTGCCGATTTTTCGCATGCTTGATCTTTTTCGAAATGACAATGCCTGCAATAACCTCTTTCTGTGCATCGGACGTTTTGCCAAGCTGCCATTCGACCTGGGCCACAAGAGCCAGCGTGTCGGCCTCCAGGGAAGGATCAGAAAGGATTGTCGCAAGGGCCAGGGATCTCTGGAACCATAGAACGGCAAGAGAATACTGGCCTGTTCTTGCGTAAAGGGTTCCGATCTGGTTCATTGTCTGGACAGAAAGGGGAAGATTTCCCAAAAGCTGATATTGGTGGAGGGCTGACCGCAAAACGATCAGGGCCTCTTCAGGATGGCCGGCCTCGATAAGTTTCGACGCACTCAAAAGGTTATCGTTGGCTTTAAGCATGTTACCGGTCAGCCGATGAGAGGACCAGGAACATGCTCCGAGGGAAAGAAGAATCACCCCTGTCAGAAGGGCCCACCTTTTTGTCTTTTGCCGAAAGAGAGCGCTCATGGCTTTTTGTTCCCCCCCGCGCCGGATTGTGGATAGGGCAGGGAATCTCTTGTCGACTGGCCGAGGGGAAGAGTCGCTTCAGGTATCTGGATCAGGTCCCTGAGAGGCCAGCTCTGCTGGAGGCTTTCAAGAATCTCATCCGCGTTGGAAATGGTTTTCTTTGTATCGACAACAAGCGACAGGGCCGATTTTGAGATTGGTGCCAGTTTGGGAGTGGCTGCTTTGACATCCTTGATCGACTGATCCACATTTTTCATGATCGCAGGAAGTCGGTCCACCGAATCCCTCACCTTTTCTGTTGTCTGGCGGATATTCCCGGCAGTATCCCGAAGTTCGTCATAGATCTCCTGCCTCTTCAAAATGGCCCCGACCGTTCCTTTTCCGCGGTCTACGGAATCGGAAAGGTCGGCAATGTTGGCCACGATTCTCTGAAGGTTCAGGATGGTGGGATTGAGCTTTGCCATGATCTGGTCAAGGGTGAGGGGAGCCTCTCCCTTGATCCTGTGGCCAGGAAGAATAACTGGCAACCATGGGGAGCCGAGACTGATCCTGAGGGTTACGTCTCCGGAGATAATTCCCGATTTTTCCACGGTAATAAAAGAGTCCTGCCTGATTTTTGGCTCATACTTTCTGAGCACCTCCATTTCGACACGAATCTGGTTCAGCTTGGTAAAGTCGACGGACTTGACCTCGCCGATGGCGATACCCGCAAGTTTGACGGGAACACCAGGAACGATGCCAAACGACTGGTCAAGAATCGTGTAGATTTTGTAGCGCTTGTCGAAAGCATGCTGATTAACTGCCACCTCGTAAAGACCGAAGAAGAACCCCAGAAGGGGGATCAGGAGAAAAAAGGCGGCGAGTCGCTCAAGGCGCTTTTCATTTTCCCGATGAACATAGTGAAGCTTCATAATGTTTTTTGTGGCGGAAAGGACAAAAATAGCGCCACAGGCTCCTCATGGATTCAGGTTCGGATGAAAGCCGTTTGAACCGCTGGTTGATTGTTATCAGAAGAATTTTTTCCAGAATCATGGCTGGCGTGGATAAGCTGTCTTCTGATCATATTGATCCGCAGCACGTTTGACAACCTTTTTTAAACAAAGTCGGGATGCGAAAAGTGATCCGGCCCGTTCCATGTAGAAAGTGAAATTAGATTTTTTCCGGAAAAACAAGGAAGTTTGTCTTTTCGTTTTCCGCATCCCGGAAGGTTTTATCTCGCTCCATCAGGAGGGATCTTTTGAAAATCCCTGTGGGCTGGATGGGCTTTCTGGAGAAAAGGAGAATGGTTGTATGCTGATTTTGTAGAATATCCTGAAAATACTGATGAAAGAGCCTGATCCCGTCCTGATCGAGACCTTCATACGGATCATCGAGAATAAGCAGTGCCGGAGAGAAAAGCATCGCTCTTAAAAGACCGATGCTTTTTTGCGCATTAACCCCGATCTGGTAGGGATAAAGATCGGCGATCTTTTCCATCTGATGCTCTGCCAGAATAAGGTCAATCCTTTCATAAGGGCGTTCATTCTTGTTCTGGTTCAGGTACTTGAGTGGAAAAACCAGATTTTCCCTGATCGTCAGGGAGTTGATCAAGACACCATTTTCCGGAAGAAGACCGATTTTTTTTCGGATGTAATGCAATATAAGGTTGTCAGGATCCTTCATTGAGCGCCCGAAAGCCATGTAGCGGCCTGTTGCAAGGGGAATGAGCCCCATGATGGACTTGACCAGAAGCGATTTCCCCGATCCGGCCTTGCCAAGGATATAAGTATGGTCTCCCTTGGAGATGGCAAATGTGACAGATGAAAGTTGGGGGCCATCGCTTCCAACAGGGAGAAATGTCGCATTATCCAGATCCAGAAGGGGTTCCTGTGTCATAGTGTCCTCAGGCAAAAATCAGAAAAATCTGAATAATCGTCAAGACCAGTGTGCATAAAACGATTGCGTTGACAAGCGCCTTGTTCGTTTCCCTGGGAACATCGTTCGGGGACTGACCGACGGAAAGCCCATGGTATACGGAAACAGCGGCAATAATCAGACCGAATGCAGCACTGTCCATGAGAGGAACAAGAAGGTCGGTCAGGGTCAGGCTGGTCTTGAGACTCTCGATCAAAGAGACCATCGGCATCGAGAGCCCGAAGAGCCCCATGAGAAAACCGCCGGTAAAAGAGCAGATCGCGAAATAGAACGTCAGGGCCATCGTTGAAATCAGGACACCGAAGATTCGTGGAGTAATAAGAAAAAAAGAAAGATTCACACCAAGCATCTCTATAGTGTCAAGCTCTCCGGAAACACGCATGTTTCCGATATCGACGGAGATTGCCGAAGCCGAACGGGCGATGACAACCATCGCCGTGGCGAATGGACCGACAATCCTGAGAATAATATGAATGATGATCGTACCGACGAGGTTCTGAATTCCAAGCTTGGGAAGCTCAAGTCCGGCTTCGGCGACGGTTCCCATCCCGAGCAAAAGTCCGACAATGGTCAGAATCGGGATGGCATCGAATCCGATCGAAAGAATCTGCTGAAGAAGAAGCGGAATATAGCTTCTCCTTTTCAGAAGGATCGTCCCCAAATCGTAGAAGGATGTCAGGATGATCTGGAAGAGATCACGCAGATAAAAAAAGATCCGGAAAAAATTCAAGCGGTGAAAAAGACTATCCATGTCGATGGCTCATGCCGGTTATCGCCCTGCCATGTTTTTCGTAGTTTACATAATATACATTATTTGCGATTAATACAGGAATACTACTCCCCCCTGTGGGGATTTCCGAGGTGGTTTGAAACGAAACCATTGACAAGGATCTGGTCCCATGCCGGCAAAGGGAGCAACCGTCTCCATGCAGCCAGGAGAATCGGATCCTTGTACTTTTCGGTGGTCAGGACGATAACCGCATACCCGATTTGTTCCTGTGACAGAAATGCCGCCGGCGGCTTCGGGGGCCCCTTGAGTATTTCAATTGCCTTTAATGTGTCCGGATCCAACTTTTTGGGATTGATAAAAAGGACGATATTCCCTTTCGACAGAACGTGAACGATTGCACAGTTCGAGATGCCTGTCAGGGCTGTTTCCGGCTGGGCAATCCAGTCATGGGTCATGGCACCGGACGTTGGAGGATCGGAAGAGTACGCAAACGATTGGCACTGTGATGGATCCGATACCAGAATATGCCCCTGTGACGGATATTTGAGAAGAGGATCTTTTTGGATCGCCTGGTCAGACTGTGAGGAAGGGCCGCCAAAGGCCGTTCCGAAAAGCGGCGGAAACGGGGTCGGATTGGTATTGGAGCTGTCCCCCCAAGCCTTTGTTATTGGACATATCAGACCGATAAAAAGTATAATGGACCATATCCGACAACGGTAAATCATAGTATGAAGCCCCTCTTCAATTTTGGGCTGACAAGCTTGCCACCCATTTTATAATCTTTTGGAGGGTATCACTCTGAGAAGTCACTTTCAACATACTGGCCGTCTAAAATTCCTGTCTGTCCCTTTTATTTTCCTGATTTTGGCAGGATTGTTCCTTTTTTCTCCCCGAAGTGCCGCAGCTGACAGCGTTTTTATTCCCGGCGTCTACGGAGAGTTCCTTCCCGGCGCTCTCACCCCTTCCCAATCGGGTGTTTCTCCTGACCTTGGCTGGGGTATCGGCGGAAATGAAGACGGTTTTTTAAATGATACCTTCTTTGTCCGTTTTTCGGTCAGCCTTGAAAACTATCCTTCTCCAGGAATTTTTCTGGTTCCGCTGACTTTTGGCCCAGGAATCCGTCTGATCAAGGCAGACCCGGGAGATTTCTATGTGATCGGCACGATCGGAATCGCTCCCGTTTTTTTCCCACAGGGAGGCGAACTGTTGCCATTGTATGGTGGCGGAGTCGGATACTCATTCAGTCGATTCTTTGCGGAAGCACGGGTTAATGTTTTCCCTCAGTCCCACTTTCTTGGAGGTTCGCTTATCGAGTTCCCCCTGACAATCGGAATGCATTTGTGACGCTCCCCCCCCCCGCGCAACCGCCGGTGTCTCGACCGCACATGCGCCGAAAAAGAGGATTCAGTCCGTACCCTGCGACAAAGATGAAGGGATTTCCTATTGGATCAAACAGATATCAACTCAAATGAGCTGCTTCGGGCGATCCTGGAAGCATCGAAAGAACCCCAGGTTATCGTTGGATCCGATTTCAGGATCCACGCGATCAATACGGGTGCCAAGAAACAACTCTGTATCGCATCGGACGACCGTCTTGAAGGCCTCCCGTGCAAGACGATTCTTGGTTCGGAACTTTGCCGCTCAGCCTGTACTTTCAAAAGAACAGTGGCTGAGGGTCCCCTTACACTTGAATCGACACCGGCATGCCTTGCTGACCAGGAAGAAAAACTGATCACTGTTCAGACCAGAATCCTTTCCCTGGGAAGCGAGCTTCAGGGAGTCCTGAAAACATTCTCGTCTCCACGACCGGAATTGAGCGAGGAGCATTGCTCCGCGGAGAAAATTCTTCATCGAACATCCTCCCCTCTTCCGGGACAAAGCTTCAGCGCATCCTCGATCAAAAACATCGCCGGGTTTGCCAAGACGTCGCTCCCGATTATCATTGAAGGAGAAACCGGAACCGGAAAAGAATTTCTCGCCCGGATGATCCACGAAAACGGCCCCCGAAAAAAGGGACCGTTTGTGGTTCTTGACGCAACACATTTCTCAAACGAAATTGCAGATTCCCTTCTCTTTGGACACAGGAAGGGAACATTTACCGGAGCGATCGGGGATCAGAAAGGTCGCCTTGAGGCAGCGGACAAGGGAACCCTTTTTATCGACGAGCTTCAAAATATGTCTCTTGCCATCCAGATGAAACTCTTGAGGTTTCTGGATCGCAAGACCCTTGTCCCTCTTGGCTCTTCAACGGAGATCTCGATCGACACAAGGATCCTGGTCGCGACGAATGAGCCTCTTTCTGCCCTTCTGGCGACAGGACGTTTGAGATCGGATTTTTTTTACCGGATTCGCGGAAAGACCATCAGGATTCCATCACTTCGTGAGCAACTCGATGAGATACCAGCTTTGGTGAGCTGGAAGTTTCAAAAATGGGAAGATGAAAACAAGACCCCTCCTCCAGTTGTTTTAACGGATTCCATGAGAGCCCTCCAGTCCTATTCCTGGCCGGGCAACATTCGGGAGCTGTTCTCATTTCTGGACTATATGCTGGGTTCTTTTTCATCAGGAGAAAAGGTTCCAGTAAGCTGGGTCAAGGAAGAGCTCAAATCCATTATCCAGGATCTGTCCGGAAGTGGCGAGATGGAAGATCTTGAGGAGATGGCCAGCGAAAGAGAGCTGATCATCCAGGCTCTTCGTTCTGCAGAAGGAGAAATTGGAAGGGCTTCAGAAATGTTGGGAATGAGCAGAACCACTCTGTGGCGAAAAATGAAGAAGCTCGGTATTCGCCCCTTTGAAGGGGATTGAAAGGTAAAAAAAAGGAGGAGGGTTTCCCCTCCTCCTTAAATCTAAGAACTGCCAATGGAATCAGTGATTTATTATGACCTTTGTCCCTAGAGATCCATCCCTAACCAATCAAAGCACTTGAAGAAAGAGCTTGAACGATTCACTCAAGATGCTTGGAGCAACAAGCCAAAAACCACACGTTCTTTATCGGCGGTTTTAGCAAATGTGAATTAGGCGTTAACCTTTGTCACATTAGCGGCTTGAGGTCCCTTGGACCCACTCTGGATCTCGAATTCCACAAGCTGACCTTCTTCAAGGGTTTTAAATCCGGACCCACCGATGGCGGTGTAGTGAACAAAAATGTCCTCACCGTTCTCTTGGGAAATAAAGCCATAACCCTTGTTTGCATTAAACCACTTAACATGTCCTCTTGCCATTACGTGTTCCTCCTTGATATGAACCAACGGTCAGTAAATGTGGGCGTCCCGCAGTAAAAAAAAACCGCGAGCTCCAATTTCAAGCTGCGGCCATTCATTCCGTCATGAAGACAATCCTGAAATAAACCACACCTTCTTGAAACCCACGGTCCTAACTTATCAGGATAAAATCTATCTGTCAACTGTCCCTAAAAACTGAAATTTTTTTAAACACGCTAAAAATCAAAATAGGCTCCGAGCGCGACATAATTTTCCTTCAAGAACGGGAAATCATACATTGGCGAATAACCGTTATAAAAATCAATGGCAGTCCTGAACTGTACCCAGGAAGCGGGACGATGGGTCAGGATTCCGATTTGCAGATCCTCTGAAGGGGTATATCCGTTTATCCCCTGGGAAATAATGTTGACCGCCATATAGGCTCTTGAGTAGGCTTCTTTCCATTCAGGTGCATAGAGCTCAAATCCTGCCTGCCCGATCAGGGAATCCTGAGCGGAAGGATAATACCCGAGACCTACGACACGATAGGCACCCCCTCCATAGATCCGGAAATACCGGGTCACATCATACGATGGTATGATCTGGAGAAGCTCCTGCCCATAGTCCGTATTCTTGTTGAGATTCATTAACGTGGTGTAGTCGTATCCGGTGTGCGAGCTGTCATGATAGAAAAAGATCCGGGCAGAGAATTTGTTGTATCTGATCGTGATCGGAAGGCCAATAATGAAATCGGTGCTTTCAAGAAACGTTGCCGTCTGAACAAAAGCGAATCTTGAAAACGCTGCGCCCATCACACCGAGCTGGATCGATTTGTTGATCCCGGATATTTCGCTTTCCCATCGGATAATCCCGATATCCGCACCAAATGTCCCGTCGAATTGCCCATAACGGTTGTTTGATCCCAGGAAATAACTGATATTGCTCGTAGGCTGTCTTGGATCCGCAAGAAGTGGTGTGAACACATCACCCTGGGGGAAAAAAATGACCCTGTAGCCATTCGCATTGATGGCGCCATCTTTGGCATCTTCTTCCGGTGTAAATGGATCCTGATAAAGAAGAGCCGAAGAAGTCTGCGGAGGTAATGCGCTTGACGGAGACGGCGATGCAGCATCGGCTCTTTCAGGATGGAGAGGAGAAAACGAGAGAACCAGTAAAAGGGCAAGCAGTTCAAGTGAAACGTATGCGATCCGGATTTTGCATTTTTTTAAAACACTCATAGGAATCAATTCACTCTCCATACATTAAACAGATTAACAACAATGAAAACCGTAACGTTTTTATCGCAGACCAGTTTCTATATGGGGTTTTCTTCTGAGCGGCAATCAAGTTTTTTGCCAAAACACCCCAAATGCGAATGAGCCGTATAGCTTGGCGACCAAAGCATCCCATTCCAGTACCGGTCAGAGAGATCCTTGCGCTCTTTTTTCAGAAGACGGCTCGAAACACACTTCAGGCTGTTGACAAGCGTTGAGACAGCAGTTTTAGGAGGAATTTCCACAAGCAGATGAACATGGTCCGGCTCTCCCCTCATTTGAAGGAGCTTCGCGTCAAAATCGCTGCAAACACTCTTGAAGATCGTCTCAAGAATGCTCAGTGCGTGGTTGTCGAAAACCTCACTTTTTTTGACCGCAAAAAAGACCAACTCAATAATAATTGAGAAACTGCAGTTTCTACCTGTACGCAAGATCGTTTTTTCATCCATAGACCAATTCTAAAACAAACATTCAGGATGTTCAATTACGACACCAGAGAGGCAGGATTGTTTATCGCGATTCGATAAAGCCTGATTTTTATCGCCCGCGGGAGTATCTGGAAGGATTCCGGAAATGTCATAATACAGAGAAACACACCTGATAGCAGACTAGCTTCAGTAAAGAACAGTTTTTTGAAAGAGAGAAAATGCTTCCACAAAGTCCGGATTTGGCTCCGTCATCACTTTCAAAAAAAGACTCTGGCTGGACACTGATCGAAATCGTTGTGGTCCTTTTTGTCATAAGTATTGTCGTCGCCATTATTTCACCTCATCTGAAACTCCAGAAAACACCAGGTCTCAGAGAGGTTTCCCTGAAAATCGCCGGAGAATACAGGGCGCTTTACTGGGAAGCCATCTCAAGACAACAGGTTCTCCGCCTCAAGTATGATCTGGACAAGGGAACCGTTTCTGCGTTCAGGATGGCACCCGATGGCTCATTAAAACCAGTATCGATAAGGGGTATCTCGGTCTGGAGCATTGCACCCAAGGTCCGATTTACCCGAATACACACACTTCATCAGGGAAGGGTCGAATCAGGCAGAACCTTTACCCAATTTTTTCCAACGGGAGCTGTCGAACCAACAACCATTCACCTGTCGGACCGACATGCCCACTCCATGACGATCACCGTCAATCCGGTCAACGGTCGCACGCATGTCTTCAAGGGCGATGTGGAGGTTCCTTCCCTGCCCCCGTTGTTGCCTGGAGGAGCAGGCAGCGGGGCTTTCATGGGAGCCGGATGAAAAGCATGCGGAAATCAGATGACGGTGGTTTTACCCTGATCGAAGTCATGGTGGCCTTATTTATATTCAGCGTTGCGGCCATCGCACTTCTTGCAATCAGAACAAATGCCGTAAAACTTGATGAAAGAGCGCGGGACGAAGTGGAGATGACCGTTCTTGCCAACAGGAAAATGTCCGAGATTGTCGGCCAGGGGTTTGCTCCGGTCGGAGACGTGTCAGGTGGATTTGGAAAAGAACACAAAGACTACCATTGGGAAGAAATTGTCACCGCATCTCCATTGCCCATTATTCGACAGGTAACGGTTAAAATCACGAAAAAGTCGGGAAAGAGAAAGATTGTGGTCACTCTCGTTTCCTATATTTCCGGTATTCAGTGATGCTGGATAAGCCCCAAGGCTGCCTTTCAGGAAAGGAAACAAACTGTGTCGATGGCGGATTTACCCTGATCGAAGTTCTTGTCGCATTCATGATCTTTGCCATGATTCTTGGACTGCTGTTCGGAGCCGTTGAGAGCACGCAAAAAGTTATGTCCATTGCAAATAAAGGGAACAGGATCTATGAAAATGTCCAAAGCGCCCTGTTTCGCATTCATGGAGAAATTCTTTCAACCTACATCAATCCCAATGATCCCCTCACCTACTTTATCGGAAATCCTCAAAGTGCCGGGGATGAGGAGACCGACACGCTGCTCTTCACCTCCCTGGGACAGACACGACTCATGCAAAACGCTCCCGTCTCGCACCTGATGGGCGTTCAGTACGTACTCCTCCCGGAAAAGAAGCCAGGGGAATATGTATTGGCCCATGAGCAGGACACGAACCTCCTAAGCTATGGAACCGAAGCCGTCCAGGCCGAACCCCTGCTTCACCACGTTCTCTCCCTGCGTCTTTTCTATTTTGACAGCCATGAATGGGTGAACCAGTGGAATTCCATGCAGAGCCATCTTCTTCCCGTTTATGTCAAGATTGTCCTCAAGGTAAGAGCAGGAAAAAATGGAGAAAAAACATTTACGGACGTCGTTCCGATCCCTTTGTCGACGGTGATGCAGACTCAAGGGGGCAGCGTCTCTTCTGTCGGCGGGTTTTGAGCTACTCTCCCCCATCCATATTGTCGTAACCGTAAGCGAGGTTTTCAAATCTTGTGCAATGGCCCAGAAAGGCAAGATTGACTGAACCGATCGGTCCGTTTCTCTGTTTGCCGATAATGACCTCAGCCTTCCCCTTGTTGTCGAGGTTCTCCTTGTTATAAACCTCGTCCCTGTAGATAAAAAGAACAATATCCGCATCCTGCTCGATGGCGCCAGATTCCCTGAGATCAGAAAGAATGGGTTTCTTGTCCTTTGGGCGATTCTCGACAGATCGGGATAACTGGGCAAGCGCAATGACAGGGATGTTGAGCTCTTTCGCCAATGCCTTAAGCGAACGGGAGATCTCGGAAATTTCCTGTTCCCGATTGTCGGTTCTCTGGGAACCCTTCACCAACTGAAGATAGTCCACAACAATCAGTGAGAGATTTTTATTTTGCGCCTTGAGCCTTCTGGCCCTGGCCCTGAGCTCATAAACGGAGAGGTCCCCCGAATCATCAATAAAAAGGGGCACATCGCTGGCCTCACCGAATGCCTGCATAACGGCTCGCCAGTCATCGCTTGGCAATTGGCCGGTACGAAGCTTCCAGGCATCGACCCGGCTTTGTGAGCTGATGAGACGCATGAAAAGCTGCTCCTTGGACATTTCCAGGGAAAAGATTCCAACAGGCAGCCTGAGATCAAAAGAGACGTATTGGGCAATACCCATGGCAAATGCCGTTTTTCCCATGGCAGGACGACCGGCAACAATAATCAGGTCCGATGGGTAGAGCCCTGTTGTCATCCTGTCGAGATCAATGAATCCTGTGGGGAGTCCAATGACGGCATCAGCGATTTCCCTTGAACGAAGCTCTTCAAGCTTCTTGAACTGGGTATCAAGGTACGGAACATCCCCTACCTTTACAAAACCTCCAGAGTTCTTGTGGGATCCAATTTCAAGGATCTTTCTTTCTGCAAGGTCGAGAAGCGATTCGACCTCCTCTGTCTCCTCATAGCCCTTTTGAGCAATGTCCTCAGCCGCCAGGATAAGCTTTCTGTAAATCCCCTTTTCCGTCAAAAGTCTGGCGTAGTGCTTGGCGTTGGCAGCTGTCGGAACGATATAGCTCAAGTCTTCTATGTATTGGGGAGCTCCTGTCAGACCGTCCCACCCTTTTTTCTTGAGACGGTCCGACAAAGTCACAGGATCGATGGGATGCTGGATCTCGGCCATTTCCCTCATCACCAGATAAATCTTCCGATGGGCATCAAGAATGAAGTCCTCCTCCCTGACGTTGTCACCGATCTGGGTAAGGACTTCATTATTGAGAAGAATCGATCCTAAAAACGATTTTTCCGCCTCTATACTTTGAGGAAGATTCCGGAAAGCTTCATTGCCGGATTTTTTGACATTTTTCATGATTGCTCCGGGGAGTGCCGATTGTATTTTCAGGACGGATTTTGATGATGCTCTTGCTGGGGAACAGTGTCTTCATGTGAAGGGGAATGATCTGTCTGGGAGATCCTGTGAGAGGACCCGTTTTTCAAAAAAGAGATAAAATCATCGCCCTTCTTCCAGATGACCTCGGTCACATTGGGAAATTTCTCAAAATAAGAGAGGTCAAGGAGATGGAGTTCCCTGTTCCCCGGAAAGGAATCCGGATAAAGGATCCGGACAGGTTGCCGGTTTGGCGTCAGACTGGAGACGAGTTTTTCGATCAGATGATAGGCTCCCGCATCTTCAGGCTGAAGGAGAAAGTGGATTTCTCCCTGGTCCCGAACCTCTTTTCCGATATTGCTTGAGTCATCGATCCGGTTCAGATGGAAGGCAAATCCGGTAGCCGGAATATTGGCCCCAAACAGGGCAGGAAGTTTATCGTATCTCCCACCCGATGCAATTTCCCTTGTCGACCCCGGAGTATAAAGATGAAAGAACATTCCGCTGTAGTATGGACCAACGGGGGCCAAGGCAAGATCGAGGACAATCTCGGATGGAGCATGGGTCCATTCCTTGACAAGGGCGAGAAAAGACGCGTCGACCTGGCCATTTGGCAAGCATGACGACAAGGTCTCAAGGGAAGCGAGTGCCTCGGGAAGAGGAACAACATTTCGAAGGAAAAATGACAGTGTTTCAGAAAAACACTTTATCTTTCTGGACGAAAGAATCTTGTTAGGTGTTCCGCCCTGGATGATTTCGTGAAGGGAGCCTGAGTCATGAGCATAGAACAGCCTTGATATTTCCTGTCTTGAAACTTCAGGAGCGATCTCTGCCACAAGGTCAAGAATTGTTGTTTGGAGCCCCTGATGAGACAAGACGAGTGTTGGGTCCCAGATGGCAAGCTTTCGCGCTCCCTGCAGGCAAAGATGAATAATTTCCCAGTCGCCCCAGACGCTTCCATTTCCCCAATACTCGACTCCAGCCTGGAAAAGTTCCCGTTCAAGCACATGGTGGTCTTCATGTCTAAACACCGTTGTGCTGTAGGAAAATCTCAAATCATTGAATCCCGAGTCGATGGCATGAGCCAAAAGCCTGGCTATCTGGGCAGTCGCATCGGGTCGCAGGATCAGGACATGCCCCGAAGTCCGGTCCTGTATGGTATAGGACTTTTCAAGGAGGGCCGGATCGATTCCGGGTCTTAAGGCATCAAGGTACTCAAACGCAGGAAGAGCAATCTCCCGGTACCCTCTCTGTCTGAAAAGGTCGAGAAGTTCCCCTGCCACTTTCCGCCGGAACGTGGGATTCCCCGAAAAAAGAGGGCCAACCCCTTTCGGAGTCAGCCCTCTTTTTTCCAAACGGGAAGCAGGTGCCTGATATTTTTGCGAAATCTTGCTCATGCCTTGGCAGAAGGAAGATGGAGGATCTTGAGAGAAAGGATATTCGGAATCTTCCGAAGCTCTTCAAGAAGAGCCGGGCTGATTTCATCATCCACGCCAATCAGGGAAATGGCCTTTCCTCCCGGGAAGTCCCGACCGAACTGCATCCTTGAAATATTGATCTTGTGGTTACCCAAAATGGTGCCAACCGCCCCTACAACACCTGGCTGATCCTGATTGGTAAGGTAAACCATGATTGGTTCGGGAATGACTTCAACA
Organism: Nitrospirota bacterium; assembly: GCA_021844645.1. The sequence goes on along the minus strand of JAKBTA010000008.1, from coordinate 6,844 downwards.
GGCAATTGATCCATCGAAACGATCCGATAATCCCTCTTTTGAAAGACCGAACCGGCAATCTGGTGGGAATCATTTGCAGAAGAAATCTTGATCGAAAGGAGACCCGTGTAATCTCCGTTGTGAGTTGAGCGAACCTCGACAACCTCGATTCCCCTCTCTTTTGCGAGGATCGGAGCGTTGACCTCATTGACCCGGGTATCGAGGATTGGAGACAGAATCCCTTTCAATGCGGAAATCGTAACGGCCGCCGTAGGAATAGTAGCAATCTCTCCTGAAAATTCGATGGTTACCTTCGACAGGGGCGAGGAAGAAATCTGGGAAAGGATATTCCCCATGATCTCGGCAAGCTTCTGGTAAGGAGTGACGATGCTCATCTCTTCCGGTGAGACAGATGGAAGATTGGCCGCATAGCGAATGACACCCTTGGCAAGGTAGTCCACCATCTGGTCTGCGATCGCCAGCGCCACATTCTCCTGGGCTTCCTTTGTTGCCGCCCCGATATGCGGAGTTGAGATAAAGGAATCGATCTTCAACAGGGGATGATCGGCAGGAACCGGCTCCTGAACAAACACGTCAAAAGCCGCGCCGGCAACATGACCACTCAGGAGCGCTTCTGCAAGATCAGCCTCGTTGACAATTCCGCCCCTGGCACAATTGACGATATAAACACCTTTTTTCATCTTGGCAATAGTGGTCTTGTTGATCAGGTTGGTTGTTTCAGCGTTGAGTGGGGTATGGACGGAGATAAAATCCGCCTTTTGGTAAATCTCATCGAGAGATACAGGAACAACGCCCGATTTTTCCGCCACTTCAGGGGTCAGATAGGGATCAAAGGCAATAACATGCATTGAAAGCCCTTTTGCAATCTGGGTAAGGTGTTGTCCGATCTTCCCCATTCCGATGATTCCCAGGGTTTTCTGAAAAAGCTCCACACCCATAAACTTGCTTTTTTCCCATTTTCCGGACCGATTGGAGGCATTGGCCTGGGGAATGCGCCTTGCCATGGACATCAGGAGGGACATGGTGTGCTCTGCTGTCGTAATGGTGTTTCCGCCAGGAGTGTTCATCACGACGATCCCATGTGACGTTGCCGCTTCAAGATCAACATTGTCGAGTCCGGCTCCTGCCCGTCCGACAACCTTGAGACGCTTTGCTCCCTTTAAAATCTCCTTGGTAACCCTGGTCCCGCTTCTGATGACAAGACCGTCATAGCCTGCAATTTCAACGGCAAGCTCTTCCGGGGTCAGTTTTGTCTTGACCACGACTTCAAAACCGGCTTCCCTGAAAATTTTCAACCCATCTTCAGAGATGGCATCACTGACAAGTACCCTGATATTTTCTGACAACGGTAGTCCTCCGATAGGATGTTCTTGTTTTTAGTCCTCGATCAATACGGCCTGGGCCTTGGCAACACCTGATCCGAGAGGATGCTTGTATCCCATGCGGAAAAGGGCCATTTCAACGCCACTAATGGCTGTGATGATGTCAAAAACATCAGAGTAGCCCATATGAGAGAGCCTGAAAACTTTTCCCTTCAGTTGATCCTGCCCGCCAGCTGCGGTGATCCCGTATTGTTTCCGAAGATTCTTGTAAAGTGCTTCTCCGTCAAACCCTTCCGGAGCCAGAACAGCGGTCACAGCATCAGAAGGCGCATTCTTGGCGAAGACCTCAAGACCAAATCCCTTCACACCCTCCCTGGTGGCACGGGCAAGCTTCGCATGTCTTGCAAAAACGTTTTCAAGACCCTCTTCGCGCATCATTTTCAGGGATGTCGCAAGACCGATCCAAAGAGTAACGGCCGGAGTCCAGGCATTGGTATCTTTCAGAAGATTGTCTCTTTCCCTCTTGAGATCAAGGTAGAAACGGGAGCACTTGGCCTGAGCCTGATGTTTCCAGGCTTTCTCCGAAACGCCGATGCAGGCCAGTCCTGGTGGAAGCATGAGCGCTTTCTGCGAACCGGTGATCAGGATATCGATTCCCCAGAGGTCCATGGGAAGATTGGTGACACCAAGGGCGGTAATGGCATCAACGACCAGAATGGTATTCTCGCGGGTCTTTGTAATCTCGGCAATGGATTTGACGTCATGGGCCACACCGGTTGAGGTTTCACTCGCCTGAACGTATACACCCCTGATGGATGGATCCTTGTCCAGATGAGCCTTGATCTCGGACACATTGACCGACTCACCCCAATTGACCTTGATCTCAATGGTCGTCACGCCAAAAGCTGTGGCGATCTTGGCCCATCTTTCACCGAACTTTCCGCCATTCACAGACAGAATCTTGTCCCCGGGGGACATGAAGTTCGAAATGGATGCTTCCATTCCTGCCGTACCGCTTCCTGCAACAGTAATGACTTCCTGTTCGGTCTGGAAGAGCCATTTCAGATCCTTGCGAACATCCTGAATGATCGGGATAAAGTCAGGAGACCTATGATGGATGATGGGACGGGACATGGCGAGAAGAACTTCTGGTGGAACGGGGGTTGGTCCTGGTGCCAAAAGATACTGTTTTTTCATTCGGGAAAGCTCCTTAAAGCGGATAGTGGACATTTTTGCCAGAAAACACAATGAACATCGCCTGCTGTTTATCTACAGCATTCAGCCCCATCGATTGGAGTGCATTGTCGGAATCGGAATCATTAACTCAATCGAAGAAAGATACATTAAACCGCTTCTGATGACAAGGATTAGTCTCATCCCGAAGCAGCAGGGAGTCCCTTTCGGAGGACCTGATTTCAGCGGGCAGGAGGGAGTACCGTTCCGCCCCAGAACTTCAGCCCTGCCGTACTGGTTCCATCACGGCTCGTCTGACAGTTGTCCCCTTTGTGCCCGACCTTGTTGACCGTATCCTCCGAGTCAAGAACAAACCAGAAATGGCAGGATGATGTTAGCGGCATCATGACTGTTGACATCTGGTTGTTGCTGATATAGGTGGTCGAGTCGGAAAAGTAGGCCCAGACAGTCTGTTTATGGGGAAGCTTGAGCGTTGTCGTTGGAGGCCCCAGCCGCCGAAGAAGGTAGGTCGATGGCTCCCCCTTGTATGAGGCCAGGTGGGCATTGAAATAATCGGAGGTGGGGAAGCAGGATCCAAGGAAAAGAAGGCTGAAAACAGCGACAAAATCCTTGATCCGTCTTGGCTTCATTGGCTTCCCCATTAATCCTGGGCTAAAGGGATTGGGCCGGAGATGATCCGGAGCATCCGGGGCAATCCGGTTTTGGGCCTTCTGCGGGTTTTTGGACAGATTGGCCCGATTCATTGGCAAACTGTTTTTCAAAAAGCAACGTGTTGTCCGAATCAAGTCGAATGGCAATCTCCGAAAGAGTCGCAAGCGATGAAATCACTGGTTTTCCAAGGTTCGTCCGTCCGATTTCAACTTGCAGTATGTCAAGCCGGACCTGAATATGAACAGGAATACTGCACCCCTGACAGGGTGTTTGCTTGAGGACTTCAGAGAGATTCAGTCCGGATATCGGAGCAAAACGGAAAAAAAGATGCCCCATTGGACCAGGCGTTGGCTGCAATGGCCAATTCTTGATCAACACCTGGCTGTCACAGTAATTGCAAGGCAGTTTTTGGGCGATTCCAATGGATATTTTCCCTCCGAAAGGCACCAGAAACGAAGGCACGGAGTTTTGAGGCGAAGACTCCATCTGAACACCCTGAAGCCCTGAAAGGGTAAAAAGCTTTTCATGGGAATCGTACTGGACGATGCTTGCGGGAATCGTCAGGGGAAAGGTTTTGACAACCCCTATTTTCTTGATCTCGTTGTCAAGAGCTTTATCGAGATTTTTCCGATTGTCGGGGCTCTGATTCGCTTTTGTCCTGAGTTCCATGGGCAAGCCCAGGGAAAGGATCTGATAGTCCGGCGTCATGGACGGATGCTGGTGATAGAACTCGAGGAGCAACTGGTATGGAGTCAGCTGGCTGGTACCTGGAACAGGCCAGCCATCGGAGACAAGCTTTGCTGTCTCTATTTTTTTCCCGTTCAGATGAAAGGCCCCGACCATCAAAAGCCCTCCAAGAAGAAAGAAAACCGCTCCGACAACGGTCCAGCGAATGCTTTTTTTGGGCTGGAGTGCCGGAGGTTCCGGTTTTTCAAATGACTCCCGGAGAGTTTTGTATGCACCATCGATAATATCCCGTGATTCGGGGTTTTCCCGATATTCCGGGTGGATTGAAAAAATGGCTTCTCTCTTTTTATCGAGAATTTCGAGATTGGCAATAGGCGATATATCGGGAAATCCTCCGGCCGGAAACCGGAGAATCCGCTCGGGATCATTGGGATCGGATGCGATGACGATACCAAGGAGATCCGCGATTTTGAAAGCATCCTCATGCGAAAGAGGAGAGGATGGGTGGATATTTCCAAGGATCTCCGGAAGCTTGTGGAGATTGGTGATGATATAGGAACGGTCCCGGTTTGGAGGCTCCGAGACTGAAAGCGTTCCGCTTTTGGTAAGCCCCTCAAGGTTGGCTTCATCAGGGAAGATGATCACACCTGTGAGAAAAAGCGATATCCCCTTCTCTCTCAGAAACGATGACAATGGACCTATTCGACTTTTGATCTGCGTGACCGGGTTGGAATTTCTCGGACCAGGGACATGGATCATCTGGTTGTCCGCACTCCAGACAGAGTTCAATGTTCCTGTGACGGTTCCGATGACATTCTTGCACTCGAGGACAAAAACACCCTTGTCCGTCAGCAGGAGCCCGTCAATTTCTTTCTGGCCGATCGGAGAGTAGATGTTTCTTTCATAGAAATAGACATTCACCCCATTTTGCCAGAAAGGATCAATTCCAATCTCGGAGATACGGCTAAGGTCCTTTCCGGAGAGTCCGGTCAGACAAAACTGCCTGATCTCTTCTTCGAATCGCTCGGCGGCGGGTAGTGACTTTAATGACTGCAAGGGATTCCTTTCAAAATACAATAGCCTTGAGGAGGTCTGATCGGTTGAGGATACCATATCTTCTGCATATCAGAAAACGAAAAATCTTTTACTCCGGAACCTTGCTCACATGTTCCAGGTGATCCGTTCCCAGAGGGTCATGCCAGAATCCCCTGATATCTTGATGGACCAGCATGTTGGAAAGTCCTTCCGAAAGAGGGATGACCGGCACTCCAGCTCTCAAAAGCTGGAATTGGGCTTTTTCGTACAATTTTTGACGGAGAGCATCGTTCGCCGATTGGGAAGCCTCAAGAACCAGATGGTCAAAAAGAGGATCCCCCCACCCAGTGCGGTTGTTTCCCGAATCGGTTGTCATCAACGTCATAAAAGTATTGGGGTCAGGATAATCGGCCAGCCAGCCGGACTGGTACATCTGGGGAGTCTTTGAATCAAGCTTTGCCAGGAAAGCTTTCCATTCAAGAGACCGGAGATGGATCGTGACATGGAGAATTTTCCGGAAAGATTCCTGGAAGTGAACGGCCAGAATGCGGCTTTGTGTGCCGGAAGGAAAAATAAGGGTAACCCTCGGAAAGTTTTTCCCTCCGGGATAACCGGCAATCGCCAATTCTGCACGGGCTTTGTCGGGGTTATACGAGTAACCGGCATTTTCCGAATACCCCAACAATCCCTTCGGAATGAAGGATCGGGAGACCGGAAATGCATTCTGAAAAAGTTCCCGAAGATCCGAGCGGTCAACAGCAAGGGCAAAAGCTTTCCTGACATGAAGATTGTCAAAAGGAGGACGCTTGATGTTCATGCTGTAATACACCGTGCTGAACTGGGGAATCCGATGCAGATCCGGGGAATGCTCGTATTTTTTCACATAAAAACTCGGAACGCCCACGATATCCAGGATATGGCGATCGTAGAGCAAAAGCTGGGTAACCGACTCAGGAACGATCAGAAACTGGATCCTTTCAAGCGAAGTGTTCGAAGGGAGATCTGTTCGTGCTTCCAAAAGAAGAAAGTCACCATGCCACCATTCTTTTAGAGTAAATCGCCCATTTGTCACAAGATGGCCTGGAAGTGTCCATCCGTCCCTATATTTTTGGATCAGGTCCTTTCGGATCGGATCCGTAATCGGGCTTGTCAGTAAGGAGGGAAAGGCCGACATCGAATGGGAGAGGTGTATTTTAAGCGTCTCGGCATTGGGAACCTCTATTCCCACCTGTGAAGAAGTGCACTTATTCGCATGAAAGCAGGAAGCGTTTTTGATATCAAAAAGGTAATAGGCGTATGGGGAGGCTGTTTCCGGGGAAAGGAGCCTTAGAAAAGAATCCCTGAAATCATAGGCTGTTACCTGTTTCCCATCACTCCACGTTCTCTTGGGATCAAGGTGAAAGATATAGTCCTTGTTCCCTACCGATTCCCAGGAAAGGGCGATATCAGGAGAAACGACGAGATTTTTGTCAAAACGCGTCAACCCATCCATCAGATTGGTAATCACCTCAAAGCTGATACCGTCTGTTGCTTTATTCCAGTCAAGTGTCGATGGATCATCTGCCATTGCCATAAAAAGAGTGTGTGAATCATGGCGGGAAACTGGCTGGAAATGGGGGGAACAAGAAAGAATGGATAACGGCAGCAGGATAAAAAGCATCAGGAAATACCTGATGTCAGGAGGCATTTTCATGTTTTACCGGAACGATAGGGGTTTGATCATCGACAAGATGCCTCAAATCATCGTTAAAGAACTTTTGGAAGGGAAAAATCAGAAGAGTAAAAAAAGGGTCTGAACCCGTCGAGGACGGGAACAGACCCAAAGAAAATTCCGGCAGCGTCCTACTTTCCCACAACCTTGCAGTTGCAGTATCATCGGCCCTGGAGGGCTTAACGGCCGTGTTCGGGATGGGAACGGGTGGATCCCCTCCGGCATGGCCACCGGAAAACCGGCA
>JAKBTA010000059.1 GCA_021844645.1 Nitrospirota bacterium | reverse complement strand
CCCCGAGAGAACCTCTTCAATCAGATCGTCAATTCCAGCTTTTTTCGCCAGCAATCCAAGAGATTCGCCAACAATTTTCGTTTCATCAGGAAAAAAACGACAGAATGACTTGTTATGAAGGAGAACATGACCTTTTGTGTCAGTGACTGCAACTCCTTCAACCATATGATCAAGAACAGCCTCTGATCGGGCAGCAAGCTCTTTGACTTCAGACTCTTTTAGAAGCTTTTCGGCATGGGATCGACTGACTTGGATATAAATCTCATCAAGAAGATCATCAAACCAAGTATTTTCCTGCATTTTTTGTGGCTTTTGAAACGCTGTCTTAATTTGGAAGCGAATTCTGCGGGAAATCAGGCTCAACAATAGGAATAAAAATAGCAATGAGGAGAGAATTAATATGGAGCGTTCGAACGTCTCATGAAGTCTCGAAAAGAACCAGCCTTCTGAAAAAGAGATCAGAAACAGGCTTATGACAACACCCCGGAAGGTCACTTTCAATCACTCCCGTCTGGATCATCCGAAAATTTATACCCGATCTGCTTTACAGTCTGGATCTTGTCCTGAAAGGGCCCCATCTTCTTTCTCAGCCTCCTGATGTGGACATCCACTGTCCTATCGGTCCCCTCATAGTCATCGCCCCAGACAAGATCCAGGAGAGTGGCCCGGTCAAGAACCCGACCAGCATTTTTCATCAATGTCTGCAAAAGGGAGAACTCCTTGGCTGTCAATGGCATTGTGACACCTTGGGCAATGGCTTCATGCCGGGACTCATTCACGGAGATACTTCCGATCCGAATGATATCATCCGCCTTGACCTGAGGTTCCAGATGAACCCTCCTCAGGATCGCCCGTATTCTGGCAAGCAGCTCCTTGGGGTTAAAGGGCTTTACCAAATAGTCGTCCGCTCCAAGTTCGAGGCCAATAATCCGATCTGTTTCATCAGATTTTGCCGTCAGAATGATAACAGGGATCTGGTTTGTCTTGGTATCTTTTTTCAGCATTCTGTTCAAGGAAAGCCCATCGATTCCCGGGAGCATCAGATCAAGAACAATCAGATCCGGCAACTGGGACTTTGCAAGCGCAAGACCATCTGTTCCATTTGATGCCTCAAGAACCTCATAATGTTCCTGGACAAGGTAATGTCGGGCCAATGTCCGAATATCCGCTTCATCCTCTATCAGTAGAATCCGTCGACTCATCAATCATCCTCCTTCACAATGAGAGGAACTTCCGTTATTTTACCGTCCTTGATCTGAAACATTCTTAAACTGGGAGGTGTCGTTACGGGAGAAGTGATAAGGTAAAAAAGATCCGGATAATAGGCCAGGTTCACATCCACCACAGAGGGGTAAGCCTCGGAGATAGAATGAGAATGGTAGATTCCCCAAAGCGACAATCCATCGAGCCTAAGGGATTTCCCGACTGAAAACTGCTCTTTGGGATCCATCTGATATCTGACAGGAGAGTGAAGGGTGTTTGTCATGGGAATGACACGGACCGGGGTACCTTTTTGGTCTGAGGCAATAAGACCACAACATTCCTCTGGGTGCACCGAACGGGCATGGGCAACAATGGACTGGTATAGTGCCATCGAAAAAAAAATAGGCTGGGGAGATTCATTCGCCAAGAGACAACCTTGAACTAAATGGCACAGATCACGTCGGTGGAACCAGTTACCGAGTGGATCGTCGCTTTGGGACCACAAAGCTTGCATTCAGGATCCTTTGGGACCCGAACTCTCCGAAAATCCATTGAAAGGGCATCATAAAGCAGGAGGCGATCCGACAAGGGCTCACCGATTCCCAGCAATAGCTTGACGACCTCAGCTGCCTGCAATGTTCCAATTGTTCCTGCAAGAACCCCTAGAACTCCCGCTTCCGAGCAAGAAGGAACCAGTCCTGGAGGTGGAGCCTCAGGGTAGAGACAGCGATAGCAAGGTGTATCCATGTATCCCCTGATTGCAATGACCTGCCCCTCAAACCTCAGAATCGATCCGGAAACCAGTGGTTTCTTCAAAAAATAGGCCGCATCATTTACAACATAACGCGTTCCGAAATTATCCGACCCGTCAACAATGACATCATACCCGGAGAAAAGCTCCATGGCATTTTCGGATGTCAATCGTTCCTGATGGCAAATAACCTGCACATCCGGGTTGAGCTCATTCATCGTCTTTTGTGCCGATAAAACTTTAGGAACACCCAATGTCGCGGTGGAATGGATGATTTGCCTTTGCAGATTTGACATGTCAACAGTGTCAAGGTCCACCAGACCAATCTTGCCAACACCTGCAGCGGCCAGGTAAAGAGCCACAGGACTTCCCAAACCGCCCGCTCCAATAATCAGGACGCTCGAACCCAACAGGGTCCGCTGACCAATGCCCCCTACCTCTTTTAAGATAATGTGGCGGCCATAACGAATGATCTGCTCTTCAGTCATCTCATTGACCGGCTTTGCAATCCCATGACTCATTGATCTCTCCCCTGGAGATTTTTTCCAGTCTCTTCCCTGAATGAAATAAGCGGGGTCCTACCTGATTGATGATATTAAAAAACGAAACACTCTTCCAATAAAGTACGGTTACCCCTCAAGGATACTTTTCTCAAGTGGATCCACGTGGACACCTTTTTTTCTGAGCCAATCGATTGTCGATTCAATCTCAGAAAGGTCTCCGACCAACTCAAGCTCCATCCATCCGGTTTTATCCGAAACATCCGCTCTGCGGATATTCGGAATGACCTGAAAGTTTTTGGAGATCTCGTAGATGATTGGATCCCGAACCCGGTCCTCGGGGAAGGTCAAATGAATTCGGAGTTGTGCCATTAAACTAAGCCCCCCCGGCAATCGCCGGAATAATAGATACCTCGTCACCGGGAGAGATCGGAGTTGCCACACCCTCCCTGAATCGAATGTCCTCTTCATTGACATAAATATTGATGAACCGTCTAAGTTCACCGGACTCATCCATCATTCTTTCCCTCATTGCCGGGAATCGCGTGATCAAATTGTCCAAGATCTCCTTTACGGATGTTCCTTCCTCCGAAAGCTCAGATTGCCCACCGGCAAGAGGCCTTAAGGGAGTCGGTATGCGAACCAGTACAGACATGAATCCTCCTAGGATTTCGGGTTGACGATCTGTCTAAAGGAAGACAGGTTGGGGTCGATACTGACCGGCTGGGACAAAGAACCTGCAAGAGCTTCCATGGTTTTAAGTCCATTTCCGGTTATATAAGCAACGGTTAGCTCATCCGGTCGTATGGCTCCCTTTTCTGCCAGCTTTTTCAGGCAGGCCACAGTCACCCCTCCTGCAGTCTCGGCAAAGATACCTTCTGTTTCAGCAAGAAGTTTCATTCCGTCGATGATTTCCGAATCCGTGGCCTGTTCAACCTGCCCACCTGACTTTCCAACAACATCAAGAGCATAAAATCCGTCGGCAGGATTTCCGATCGCCAAAGATTTGGCAATGGTATTTGGACGAACAGGAACAATGTGATTTTTTCCGGAAACATATGCCTGGTAAACAGGCGAACATCCCGATGCCTGGGCTCCATTGACCTTCAAAAGCGGATTTTCATCCACAAGGCCGAGGCGGGTAAACTCGTGAAAACCTTTCCAGATTTTTGTCAAAAGGGATCCCGACGCAATCGGAACAACAACTTGGTCCGGAACCCGCCACCCCAGCTGTTCAGCCGTTTCAAAAGCCAACGACTTGGAGCCTTCAGCATAATATGGGCGTATGTTGATATTGACAAAAGCCCATGGATATTCTGCGCCAATCTCGCTGCACAACCGGTTCACATCGTCATAGGTTCCCTTGACTGAAACGACCGTTGGCTTGTAAATCAGGTTACCTAAAACCTTTCCTGCTTCCAGATCATGTGGAATAAAAACAAAGCATTCCATACCGCAACTGGCAGCATGAGCTGAAACCGAATTGGCAAGATTGCCGGTCGAAGCACAGGCAATTGTTGTAAAACCTAATTCCCTGGCTCTTGTAGTCGCCACCGCCACAACCCGATCCTTGAAAGACAAGGTCGGATGATTCACTGTGTCATTTTTAACGTATAGGTTTTTCAGGCCAAGAGCCCGACCAAGGCGATCTGCACGTACCAGTGGCGTCATACCGGCATGAAGTCCAGCCGTAGGCTCTCCAAGGACAGGCAACAGATCTTTGTATCTCCAGAGGGAAACTGGACCAGCCTCAATCGATTTTCGAGAGATCTTCCGTCCAATGACTTCATAATCATACTCAACTTCCAGGGGCCCAAAACAAAACTCACAGACATGTATGGCTAAAAGCTCATATCTTCTGCCGCATTCACGGCATTTTAGCGCTTTCACGCCGGAATGGGCAGAAGGATCAGACTGGATTGGCACAGACGGGTTGCTCATAATCGTGAAGCTCCGTAATGGTTGGATTGTCACCGCAAACGGGACAACGGGGGTTTTTCCGGACACCCACTTTTCGAATAAGAACAGTCAAGGCATCGTAAGTTAAAAGATGGTTCGTCAGAAGGTCGCCTTTTCCCAAAAGGAACTTCAAAACTTCTGTGGCCTGAATTGAACCAATCACTCCGGCAATAACACCGAGAACACCGGCCTCGGAGCATGTCGGGATAGCTCCAGCTGGTGGTGGTTCCCTGAAAATGCAACGATAACAGGCACTTTGTCCAGGAACAATCGTCATCACCTGACCGGAAAATCGAAGGATGCCACCATGAACAAGGGGCTTTCCAGTGAGAACAGCCAAATCATTAATCAGAAATTTCGCCGAAAAATTATCGGTACCATCCACAATGACATCATAAGGTTCAGCAATCTCCCGGGCATTTTCAGAACTCAGGAGTGCCTGATAGGTTTTCACCTCAACATCAGGGTTCAGCGCAATCATCTTTTCCGAAGCTGAAAGAACCTTGGGCCTGCCAACATCCTTGGAGTGATGGATCACCTGGCGTTGCAGGTTGGAAAGATCAACCACATCCATATCCACTATTCCTATATGCCCGACCCCTGCAGCTGCCAGATAGAGGGCCACAGGGCTTCCAAGGCCGCCCGCCCCAATGATCAGGACTCTGGAGTTCAAGAGCTTTAGCTGACCACTCCCGCCCACTTCGGACAACAATATATGCCGGGAATACCGGTGTATCTGATCTTCTGTCATTTCCATCGCAACATCCTCATAAGCTTGATTTTGCCAAACGGCGGCAGAATCAAAACCAACGACACACTAGAGGTTCAAATATTTTTCCATCGAAAAATATCGTTCAAAACTATCACAAACAATTGTCACAACATGTGAGCCTGGAGGCAACTCTCCGGCCAAGCGAAGCGCCCCAACAACATTAGCACCTGAAGTGATCCCTGCCATTATCCCCTCTTCCTGAGAGAGACGTCTGGCCATATCAATTGCTTCACGATCTGAGATCTTCTCAATCCGATCAACAACAGATCGATTAAATGTCCTCGGCTCAAAACCGGCACCGATTCCCTGTATCCGGTGAGGACCAGGAGACCCCCCTGAAAGGACTGGGGAAGCGGCTGGTTCAAGTGCCCATATCTTGAGATCCCTTTTTTTCTCCCGAAGATATCGTCCGACACCACTAATCGTGCCACCTGTCCCGACACCAGCAACGAATCCATCCGGAACCCGACCCAATTGGCGGAAGATTTCAGGACCTGTTGTACGGTAATGGGATTCAGGGTTTGAGGGATTCTCGAACTGTCTCGGCATAAAAAGACCTTTTTCGGATTTTTCCATCTCGGTGGCTTTTCCGATAGCGCCCACCATTCCTTCCCTTGATGGCGTTAAAAGGACTTCCGCCCCCAAAGCCTTGAGATGGGAAACCCTCTCTCCGGAGACACCTTCAGGCATAACGATGGTAATGGCATAACCTTTAAGGACAGCAATTTGCGCAAGGGCAATACCAGTGTTTCCGCTGGTTGCTTCAACAATGCGACCATCCTTGCCAAGTCGGCCATCCCGCTCAGCCTGCTCGATCATGAAAAGAGCCGGCCGATCCTTCACACTCCCGCCAAGATTTCTTGACTCAAGCTTGACCCACACAGTCCGGTCAAGACCCGCCGTCACCTTTGACAAGGGAAGAAGCGGTGTATTCCCGATCAACGCCAAAGGATTTCGAATAACGTCCCCTTCCGGAGAGGTCACAAGCCACCACCCATAAAAAAGAGAATTTCAAGCTCATCATCTTCATTCAAAAGTGTAGAAGGCCATTCTTCACGCTCTACAATTCGGCCATTCAACTCCATTGAAACCAATTGAGGATCCAAACCCTCGATCTCAAGATAGGAGGACAAGGATGTTCCTTCAGGAACATCCTTGCGTTTTCCATTTACTAACATTCTCATAGCAACCTCAGGTTCCCATCTCCCAGGAAGCAAGATAATCCTTCTGCTCCTCAGTCAACGTTTCAATTTTTACCCCCAGTGCCGCAAGCTTCAGAGCAGCGATATCCTGATCCACCGCTTCTGGGAGACGAACAACAGTCTTTTCAAGTGTTTTTCTGTTCTGAACCAAATATTTCGCACCCAATGCCTGATTTGCAAAACTCATATCCATAACCTGAGCAGGGTGACCTTCAGCGGAAGCAAGATTGATGAGTCTTCCCTCTCCGAGAACCATGATTCGGCGACCATCCCTGGTCACAAACTCTTCCACAAAATCTCTCAGGATGGAGCGCTCCTTAGAAATGGACTCAAGATAAGGAAGGTTCAGTTCAACGTTGAAATGTCCCGAGTTGCAGACAATGGCGCCATCTTTCATCGCATCAAAAGCCTCTGCTCCAACGACATTGATATTCCCTGTCACCGTTATAAAAAAATCTCCAAGCTTGGCAGCTTCTTTCATTGGTGCAACGGAATAGCCATCCATGACTGCCTCAAGGGCTTTAATCGGATCAATTTCGGTAACAATGACCCTGGCACCCATTCCCTGCGCTCTTCTTGCGATACCCCGACCACACCATCCATATCCGGCAACAACAACGGTCGATCCGGCAAAAAGACGATTGGTCGCTCTCATGATACCGTCAAGAGTCGACTGTCCTGTTCCGTAACGATTATCAAAAAGATGCTTGGTCTGTGAATCGTTGACAGCAACAACAGGGAAACCCAACACACCCTTCTGGGCCATGCTCTTTAATCGAATGACTCCGGTCGTGGTCTCTTCCGTTCCGCCAATCATTTCCTTGACCCATTCGGGATAATGCGAATGTAGTGTGGAGACAAGGTCTGCACCATCATCCATGGTGACATGGGGTTTTATATCCAGAACGGCCCTGATATGTCGGTAATAGGTGTCGTTATCCTCCCCCTTGATTGCAAATACCGGAATACCATCATTCACAACAAGGCTGGCGGCAACATCATCCTGTGTTGAGAGTGGGTTGGAAGCGCAAAGGTAGACATCGGCTCCACCGGCTTTCAATGCCTTCATCAGGTTAGCCGTTTCTGTGGTGACATGGAGACATGCCGACATGCGAATGCCTTTTAAGGGTTTTTCCCGGGCAAAGTCCTCGGCAATTTTACGGAGAACCGGCATATCCCTGGCTGCCCAGCTGATCCGATGAGCTCCAGCTTCAGCCAATGACTTGTCTTTAATATCAAAATCCATAAGAAAAAATCCTTTCAAAAAAAAGTAAAAAGCCAAGTTTAAAAACTCACAAAGCATTCCATAAAAACTATCTGACTAGCCTTTTCTTGCAGCCTCACGTCGAAGATTGTCCACCTGATCAAGCTTCTCCCATGTAAAATCTTCTTCGAGTCGGCCGAAATGGCCATAAGAAGCCGTTTTCTTGTAAATGGGTCGGCGCAACTTCAGGTGATCAATGATTCCCTTTGGTGTCAGAGGAAAGATTTCCGCTACAATTTCAGCGATTCGGTCATCAGGAATGGTCGAGGTTCCCTGTGTTTCCACATGAATTGAAACAGGATCCGCAACTCCGATCGCATAAGCCAACTGAACTTCACAACGCGAAGCCAATCCTGCCCCCACAATATTTTTTGCTATATATCGGGCCATATAGCATGCAGAACGGTCGACCTTTGTCGGATCTTTTCCTGAAAAGGCTCCCCCTCCATGTCGCCCCCAACCACCATAGGTGTCAACGATAATCTTTCTGCCGGTCAACCCCGCGTCACCCATTGGACCACCGGTCACAAATCTCCCTGTCGGGTTGATATGAAACGTCACGGTCTTTTCATCCAAAAGATTTTTTGGAATCACCGGTCTAATCACTTTTTCAATAATATCCCGACGAATTTCCTCTTGTGTCACTTCAGGAGCATGTTGGGTTGAAACAACGATTGTCTCAACGCCTACTGGCTTAAATCCATCATACCGAAGCGAAACCTGAGCTTTTCCATCCGGACGAAGATAGGGGAGAAGCCCCGTCTTTCTCACATTGGAAAGCTGCCTTGTCAGCCTGTGTGCCAACAGAATTGGCATCGGCATCAGTTCTTCGGATTCATTGACCGCCATTCCGAACATCAACCCTTTGCTCCCGCTGTTATGGAAAAGAGGAAGCGAAACGCTTCCTCTTTTCTTAAAGATATTGACATGGTGCTGGTATCGTTTTATGATCGAAAGTGCA
>JAKBTA010000058.1 GCA_021844645.1 Nitrospirota bacterium | reverse complement strand
TCAGAGGCAAAGGAACCGGCTGTTTGTAAATGTGGGGCAAGTTACCACCGGATGCATTATTGAAAGGGGAGTTTCCATGCTAAAGAAATCGGTTCCGGAAGGGACTGCGTCAAGAACCATGTTTTTTTCGTCAATCCTCTGGTTGGCGATCGGGACGACCCTCGGGTTTGTTACGTCCCTGAAACTGGCGTATCCGGATATTTTAAGCGGAACGCCGTACCTGAACTTCGGTCACATCCGTCCTGCCCATGTGATGACGGTCGCCTTCATGTGGATCTCCATGGCTTTCGGCGCGGCGGTTCTTTACATGACCCCACTTCTCTGCGGAAACAAACTGTGGAGTGAAAAACTTGGGGTATTCAATGCATGGATGTGGAACCTCGGAGGCTTTGTTGCCGACGTATCTCTCGATCTCGGTTTTGAATCAGGTCGTGAGTATTCGGACTTTATCTGGCCGATCGATGTTTACGTCCTTTCCTTTATTCTCATCCCGCTAGCGGCAAACCTTTACATGACAGTCCTGAACCGTCGTGTGAAAGGAATTTATCCGACTCTCTGGATCTTTATGGGCTGCTTTCTGTATTTGCCTACAACGTTTGCCCTGTCCCAGTCCGTTGAGGTGTTTCATGTTACAGGTTTGAATGAGGCTCTTTTGACCTGGTGGTCAGGACATAACCTCTTTGGGCTTTGGATCACCCCAATGTCCATGGCTGTGGCCTACTACATGATTCCGAAACTGACGGGGAACCCGCTTTACAGCCATAAGCTGGCTCATCTGAACTTCTGGTCCAACTTCGCTTTTTACTCCACACCAGGAGCTCATCATCTGATGGGTGCCCCAATCCCGGAGTGGCTCAAGTCCTTCTCCTCCGTGAGCGGTGTTCTTATCCTCGTTCCGTCAATGGCATTCCTTGCGAACGCCCTGTTGACCATGTACGGAAAGTGGAGACTGTTTGTTGAGGTTCCTGCACTGCGTTGGGTGACCACAGGTACCCTCTTTGCTATCCCCCTGAACTTCCAGGGCGGTTTTCAGCAGACTCGTGCCATCAACTGGTACATCCATGGAACTCACTGGGTTGTTGCTCATGCCCATCTTGGTATCCTTGGCTTTTCCACCTTTATTGAGATTGGTGGAACTTACTATGGTGTTGAGCGTCTTCTCCGGAAGAAATTCAACCCGACTCTTGAACTCTGGCATTACTGGCTTACTGCGATCGGGTTCATCATTTTCTGGACCAGTCTGACTGCAGCCGGTTTGATCCAAGCCGCAGCGAAGGTTTATGAAGTTCCATACATCGACTCTGTGGTTGCAACACATCCTTACATGGTTGCTCGTTCCTGGGGCGGTTTCCTGATCATTACCGGTCAGTGGATCTTTGTTTACAATGCCTACAGGACTGCTATGTCACCTGCGACTGTTCCTGTTTCACCAGTGGCTCAGCCCGCAAGATCATAGTTTCTGTCGTATAGTGTTTCAAAAAGGGGAGTCGCGTGAGCGACTCCCCTTTTTTTGTTAGGAAAAACTGGATCTGTTTCTTTGTTGTGTGTTCAAAACAGGAATGTGATATAATGACCCCAACAAGTGTTCCTCAATATGCCAATTGGAGGTTTTTATGTTGACCGGTCTATTTGAACCACTCCATCTGATTGTGATTCTGGGTATAGTCCTTTTGGTTTTTGGAGGTCGAAAACTTCCGGAGATCGGTGCGGGGATGGGAAAAGCGATATCTAATTTCAGAAGAGCTTACAAAGATGAGCCGGAGGCAGCCAAGGTAGAGTCAGAGAAATCACCCAAGGTTTAGTCGAGCGGGTCATTTTATTTGACCAAGCAGGGGTTGGCTCTTTCAAGGGTTTCTTCTGTGGAAAGTTCCAGTGTGGTTATAAAAAAAGGCCAAGGGCGTCTATTTGCCCAAGGCCTTTTTGTTTTTTGAGGAGAGGGACTATTTGGCTGAAATAGGCTGATAACGTTCTGGATCCATGGCTTTGGATGCTGCTTCGATCATGACAGATGCTGCGAGGTTATAAGCCTCACTCCATGCCTCGGCCATTTCTTTTGTCCAGGCCGGGCCCGCAAAATGTGCCAATGTTTTCATCAGACTGTTTCCTACGATCGGATAATGCTCCGGTCTTGTATCAAACTTGATGTGACCGGTTCCAAGTCTCTGGAGATAGGGGACAAGTGCGTCCGGCTTGTCGATATTCGAAGTGATATATACGATAGAATCGAAAAGTCTTTGGGCCTGTACTCCCATTTCTGCAGGAAACATTTTTCTGACTTCAGGATGCTCTGTAAACATTGTGTTGTAGAAGTATTCCGTGACGGTGCTGCCGAGTGGTGCGATCAGTTGTGCGCTTTTTTTGATGAGATCCGTGTTGATAGCCATCTTTCCTCCTTGTTGGAATTTTCTTCGTTGAACAATCCATTCCTGATGTATTCCCTGTCTCTAAAAGATGCATGATACATGAATTATATTAGGCAGTAAAAAAAGAGTTGTCAATGCCCAACCGGGGACCCCTGTTTTTTTGATTTTCTTTTTATTCTTCTCCTGTTTTTAACTGTTGTGCTCTTGGTTAGGAATACGTGCGAAATCACACCTATTTTTCGCACGTATTCCAGTAATGCTCAATGATATAAAACGCTAAGAATATATTAAAAAAGGAATATGGAAACTGGTATGGTTGTTGCTATTAGCTTGGAACAACTCTTTCTTCAATGGGGAGGAAAGAGGACTGAACATTGGTGCATCCTGGAGGATTTTATTAATGAAAAAGCATGTCATTACGATGTTGCCTGGAGAGGGTACCGGACCGGAAATCTGTGAGGCGGTAAGAAGAGTCATTGACCATAGTGGTGTTGACATCACATGGGAATATGAAGAGATCGGTCTCGATTGCCTTAAGGAACATGGCACGCTTTTACCGGAAAAAACGATCAAATCAATCGCAAAAAACAAGCTTGCCATCAAGGGACCAACGACAACACCTGTCGGCACAGGCCATAAGAGCGCCAATGTGACCCTCAGAAAGATGTTCGACCTTTATGCAAACGTTCGCCCTGCCAAATTGATCCCTGTCTTGAAGCGTCCCTGGGACAAAATCGATATCCTGAGCTTCAGGGAAAATACGGAAGACTCTTATGCTGCCATCGAGCATATGGTTTCAGACGAAGTTGCCCAGTGCCTTAAGGTTATCACCTGGCCGGGATCCGTTCGTATTGCCGAGTTTGCTTTTAAATGGGCGAAGGCGAATAACAGGAAGAAGATTCAGTGCGTTCACAAGGCTAACATCATGAAGATGACCGATGGTCTCTTTCTGGAAGCCTTCCGTGAAGTTGCAAAGAAATACCCGGAGATTATCGCCGAAGACATCATCGTCGATAACTGTTCCATGCAGCTTGTTCGCAATCCAGGTCAGTTTGACTGTCTGGTTCTTCCTAATCTCTACGGAGATATCCTCTCGGATCTTTGTGCTGGATTGGTCGGTGGTCTTGGTTTCGCCCCTGGTGCCAATATTGGCGATAACTGCGCAATCTTTGAAGCTGTTCACGGTTCCGCTCCAAAGTATGCCGGCATGAAAAAAGTGAATCCTTCTGCAGTTCTTCTTTCTGGTGTGATGATGTTGAAGTGGTTGAATGAGCATGAAGCCGCCACCCGTATTGAAAAAGGTGTGGACAAGGTTTTGGCCGAAGCAAAACATTTGACTTACGATGCAGGCGGGACGGCGTCTACCGATGAATATGCCGATGCCATCATCAAGGCGATGGAAACCGTTTAATCCTATCAGAAAAAGGAGAACTAAAAATGCTTACAGAAGCCACTTCCAGAAGGGCAAAAAGACCTGCCAAGCCGATTACACTTGTTGGTGTTGATGTCTATATTATTACTGAAGACGGAATTCCTGCTTTTGATGATTACGGCGCCTTCAAGATCGAGTTCATTTCAAACAGGGGAACAAAGGTCTGGCCAGGATATGTCAGCCCTGACCTGATGATGGTTAACTGGTATCGTTGCCGTTTCATGGCAAAGGGTCCTGTGACCGATGCAGATGTTGATGTTTTCCTTTCAAATCTGACAAAGAAGTGGAAGTGGTCCGCCGCTCAGAAACTTTGGAACTATGGCGATGAAGCAGGCTTCAGCAAGGCCTATTGATCGTTTCTTTCTTATAATGGAGGGGATCGGGAAGGTAACTCCCGGTCCCCTTTTTCATTTTTCCGCCTTGATTCTTCTTTCGAGTGCCCATCTGCTTATCCCCAGAAGTTTTGCTGCGAGTACCTTTTTTCCATGAGAATGTGCCATGATTCTGGAGATAAGTTCCTGTTCATGGCTGTCTAGCGAATCCTGTCCCAGCCTGAACGGAATGGATAATTCCTGATGGTCTGAATGTTGTTCCAGCATTTTTCCGTTGGAGAGGTGTTTCCGCGATTGAATCTCGGCAGGAAAATGTTCGCATTCAAGCTGGTTTCCCGAGCAATAGAGCACGGCCCGTTCGATCAGATTCGATAACTCCCTGATGTTTCCGGGAAAATCGTAGTTGATGAGAAGCTGTTTTGCTGATGGGGAGATTTGGTGAATTTTCTTTCTGAAAATCTGTGCCGATTTATACAGGAATTTTTCGGAAATCGGGATGATGTCCTTTCTTCTCTCTCTCAGTGGGGGAATCGATAGAACGACTACATTCAGGCGATAGAAAAGATCTTCCCTGAATGTCCCATTCTTCACGGCCTGACGGAGATCCCGATGTGTTGCTGCCATAAATCGGACATTTACGGGGAATTGCGCTCCACCACCCACCCTTCTGATTGTTCGCTCTTCGATCACCCTGAGTAACTTGGCTTGAAGGGGCAGGGGAAGATCTCCTATTTCATCAAGAAGAACCGTTCCTCCATCTGCAAGCTCAATCAATCCAACCTTTTTTCCGGAGGCTCCGGTAAAAGATCCTTTTTCATAACCAAACAGCTCGCTTTCAAAGAGTTCCGAAGGTATTGCCGGGCAATCGACCTCTATAAAAGGTCTGTTCCCCAGTGGACCGTTATAATGAAGTACCTTTGAGACATACTCCTTGCCACTGCCTGTTTCACCCTGGAGGAGCACTGTGACCTGATCATTGCCTGCCAGATCCCGAACCTGTTTTTTGAGCCGGAGGCTTGAGTCACTCTCGGCAACCATATGTTCCAGGGAATACCGCTCAAACTCTTTGCCCGTCCAGTACCTGGCTTCCCTCGAGAGAGAAAGGAATCGGGTTGCGTTGGCCATTGAGAGCAGCAGTTCATCCATATCGATGCTTTTTGTAACAAAGTCAAAGGCACCAAGGCGCATGGCCTCAACAGCATCCCTGACCGTTCCTCGTGCGGTGAGGACGATAACAGGGATATCCGCATCCTGGGACCTGACCTCCTTTAATACATCCATTCCAGACATTCCGGCCATGACCATATCAAGAATGAGAATGTCCGGATTAAATTTTTTGATCAGGCTGATCCCTTCTTCTCCATTTCGGGCTGTCTGAACGAGATATCCTTTTTCGGAGAGTTTTATGGAAAACGCTTCCCGAATCGATGGCTCATCTTCGACAAGCAAAACATTTGCGATCATTTGTCCTCCTGTTTGACCGGCAGCCATACGGTTGCCAGAACCCCTTGTCCTGCAGGACTTTCAATGGAGACCTGTCCCTGGTGTCTGTCAAGAATATCTCTTGTAATGGAGAGCCCAAGTCCTACGCCCTTTGCCTTCCCATAGGTGAAGAACGGTTCATGCAGCCTTTTGAGAATATGTTCCGGAATCCCTTTTCCCGAGTCCCGTATTGTGATGTTGATGCCCTTTCTGTTTTGATGAGGATGGAGGTCGATGTCAACGGTCATGGTTCCTCCATCTGGCATCGCATCGAGGGCATTCATCATCAGGTTTAAAAAAACCTGCTGAAGCGGACCCCGAGCTCCTTCGATTTCCTTGATTGGAGTTTCGTGGGTCAGGATAAACTGGACTTTTGCCTTCCGAAATGCCTGGGCGAGAAGAGAATGAGCATCTTCTACCAGATCCACCAGGTTCAGAATCTGAAAGTCGAATGATTTTGGCCTCATGACAGAAAGATGGGACTCCAGAAGATCATCTATCCTTCGAGCTTCTCCCGCAATCAGCTGAACTTGTCGACGCAGATCTTCGGGGAGCTTTTTCGATGCTCCGATATGATCTGCGAGACTGCCCATTCCAATAAGCGGATTTCTGATTTCGTGAAGAAGGCCGCCGGAAAGCTGGCCGACAAGCTTGATCTGCTCCGTTTGTCTGAGCGCTTCCAGAAGCTTTTCTCTTTCTGAAAGGTCGGTCAGAATGGAGAGAAAGTAACGGATTGTGTTGTCGGGATCCATAACCGGACTGATATTCTCCCAGACAAGAAATTCTGTCTGGTCTTTATGCCTGTTGATGAATCTTCCGACAAAAGAGTTGCCGGAAAGAAGTGTCTGCCATAACAGGTTGTAAAAATCCGGTCCTTGGCGGCCCGAGGAGAGCAATGCCGGAGTTTTTCCGATTGTTTCTTCTCGTGACCATCCTGACATTTTCTCCATTGCCGGATTCCATTCGAGAATAATGCCGTTTTTGTCGGTCAGGATGACCCCGTCCTGAATTTGGGCAAAAAGTCTCTTGTAGAGGGAGAGTTGTGTTTCTTCCCTTTTCCAGCGGTCAAGTATGGTTGCGAATGTATTGGCCACTGTCTCAAGAAAGTCGATTTCACGGGAGTCGAATTGTCGAACCGAAATGGTATGGACGCTCATGGCACCAAGCACCTGTCCCTGAAACATCATCGGGACACTGACCCCTGAGCGGACTCCATGTCTTGAGAGAAGGAGCGACGGAGAAAACCTTTTTTCTGTCACCATGTCCCGGACGATGACCGGTTTTCTCTCACGGATGGCAAAACCAGCTTGTGAGTGAACCCCACCCTCCTGGACATAGCTTCCGACAAATTCGGCATCCCACCCGACCCCGGCAAGGAGGTGCAGGAGCGGGTCAGAGTCGCCTGGAATCAAAATTTTGCAGAATTCGACATTCAATGCCCGGGCTGTTTCCCGGGAAGTAAAGTCAGCGACATCTTTGAGAGAAGCTCCGCTGACAGCAAGATGCGCGATCTTTCCCAGGATCTCCTGGTATCGGCTGATTGCGAGACTCTCCCTTGATTGCGTTTCTATGTCGGTCATGTCCTGAATATGGACAAGAGTGGATCCTTGAGGATTTTCCATGGGAAAGATTCGGCAGAGGACCGTATGTGGCAGTCCGTCAGGATCTTTGGTCTTATAGCGCAGGATTGTTTCATGTGTCTTCTTTTCTGAGAAGACATGGGAAGAAATCTCGCTTGAAAGCAATGGAGATCCTTTTTTTTCCACTCTTAAGCCATTGAGCATGCTTTCAAAAAGTGGTGTTTTGAAAATGACGTCCCTTTGGTTGTTGAATATGCAAATTCCGACTGGAAGTGATTGTTCTTTCTGGGGAAGGGGGAAGTTGGGCAGGGGAATAACGCACAATTCACTTGGGTCTTCTGGAGTTTTTCTGTTTTTGCTCATTTGAGCTTCCTTTTCCGCGGATCAGTTTTAACGGCGGACATTCAGGGAGAAGAGGTCACCTGTTTTCTTTCGAAACAGATTTTTTGACACCTTCCCGCATCTCAACCGGAGAACGGTTGTAGCGGGACTCCCAGGATCACCCATGGGGATTTCGTCGATTCCGTTTGTTGAGGGGCATCTTCCCAGAGTTACCTCCGGTACACCCCGGATGCATCCTGTTTCATAAAAGCGAAACGCCTGATCGTGTTTGCACCAGAATATCCCGATCATGAGGTATTGGACAGATGAGTGCTCCCAACCCATGAGACTGCCTCGAATCCTCCAACAGCAGGGATGTTGTTGCCTTTTCCCGAGGCGTTCATTTCGGAATATCCCAGATCCTTGAAGCACAGGCTTCCAAAGCACTTCATCAACCGGGTCGGACCCTTAAAAAAGTCATTTTGTTTTCTGGAAATCTTTTCATAGAGCAATGCCAGTTTAAAAATGGCTCCACTTCGGTTTTTTGCGCTCTTGTCCAGAACGGATGCAACGTCTTGTCCGGTCGTGGTCTAACCGTTTTGACGACTTCCGCAATGTCCGGAACAAACGTTGGTTCCCGCGTAAAATTCAAGCCAGACATGTGGAGAACAGACGCCGGCTTCATTCCCGCTCTCTTTTGAATCGGAGGATCTTGGATTCAGTTCCATGGCCCAATTGTAGAGAAAGTAAGCGCATCCGGACTTTTTTCCAGAAACTTCAACATGTTTGAGCCCTGGTTCCAGCCGGCAGACATAGTCTTTCAGCATGATTACAAGATGAAACACATATCGTTGAATGGATCCTTCAAGATTTAGTCCCCTTCGACCCATTGGCCATTGGACCGTCTCTGATGAATCCTGCCATCGTCATCCATGTTGAAGAGATAGAGCCATTCATTTTCTATGAGCTCCCTGACGACAGCATGTTTTTGAATGATCTCATCAATTGGAGTCTTTGGTGCTTCAATGATGACATTAAGCCGAATGGGTTCGTGAATCCATTCCTCGCCGTTATGAAGCGACTGCATGGCAAGGCCTGTACGCAGGTCTCCTCCATTGCCCTCAAGAACTCCGATGGATCCTCCGACAACATTATGCAGAACCTTGTT
>JAKBTA010000001.1 GCA_021844645.1 Nitrospirota bacterium | reverse complement strand
CGTCTCCGGGCAGGTCCTCCGGCGATCGTTTTCAATCGAGGGAAAGGTCCGAGCGTCCAAGAGAGGGAGGACGTCCCGCTTCTGAAGGCCGCTTTGATTCGGATAGGCCGAAGAGATCCTTTTCCGACAGACCGGACAGGTCCTCCGGCGATCGTTTTCAATCGAGAGAAAGGTCCGAGCGTCCAAGAGAGGGAGGACGTCCCGCTTCTGAAGGCCGCTTTGATTCGGACAGGCCGAAGAGATCCTTTTCCGACAGACCGGATAGGCCCTCCGGCGATCGTTTTCAATCGAGAGAAAGGTCCGAGCGTCCAAGAGAGGGAGGACGTCCCGCTTCTGAAGAAAGTCCCCGGAGCTCTTCTTATCGGGGAAACGGTGAACGGACCAGACCACATTCGCCAGGCAGCCGTCCATCAGGACGTCCCGGGCAAGGTTCGGGTTCCCCCAGGAATGGCAAACCAAAAACAAGACGCCCTTAACAGACTCACTACGATAAAGAGGAAGAACTCATGGTTCGATCGCACCCCATTATTGATATTGTTTCCCTTCCGATAGGGTCAATGACAACACTTTCAGGTTGGGTACAAACCGTCAGGGACCACGGATCTCTCCTCTTTTTTGATTTAAGGGACCGGACAGGAATTGCCCAGATCGTTATCGACACGGAGAAGAATCCCCATCTGATTGACGCGGCAAAGTCAATGAGGGATGAATGGGTTATCTCTGTTCATGGAACAATCGAAAAAAGGCCTGAAGGGACAGAAAACACAACTCTCCCCACCGGTCGTCTTGAAATCAGGACCTCGACCATTACGGTTCTCAATACATCTCCAACTCCTCCTTTTCCTATCGATGACCGGACAGAGATTTCCGAAACGCTTCGACTGACATATCGCTATCTTGATATGAGACGCCCTGAACTACGGCGAAATCTCAAGCTAAGAAGTGAAGTTACCCATTTTCTCAGGAATCATCTTGTCTCCCATGGATTCTGGGAAGTCGAAACTCCGATCCTGACAAAGTCAACTCCTGAAGGCGCCAGAGATTTTCTGGTACCATCCAGACTCGAAAAGGGTTCATTCTACGCCCTTCCCCAATCTCCCCAACTTTTCAAACAGCTGCTGATGGTCGGTGGAATTGAAAAATATTATCAGATTGCCCGCTGCTTCAGGGATGAAGATCTTCGATCAGATCGTCAGCCTGAATTTACCCAGGTCGACATTGAAGCATCTTTTCTGACCGTCGACCAATTTCTCTTCCAAATGGAAGAAATGGTCTCCGCGCTTTTTTCACAGTTCACAGCTCATACGCCCCAAAAACCGTTTATGCGCCTCACTTATCAGGAAGCCATGAACAACTATGGAACAGATAAACCAGACCTTCGATTTGACCTCAAGATGGTTCGACTTGATGAACAAGTTGCAGGAAATACCTTCAAGGTCTTCCTCGACGTTCTTGACAAAAAAGATGGCACGGTCATAGGGATCCGTTATCCGGGTGGGGCATCTTTATCCAGAAAAGAGATGGATACTCTTACACAATGGACCATTTCACAGGGAGCAAGTGGGCTCGCATGGATGAAATGGGAGTCAGGAGAACTATCCAGCCCAATCGCAAAATTCTTTCCCGAAGCAACTCAAAAGGCTATCCTCAAAAGTCTTGAGGCACAGCCCGGTGATCTGCTTCTCTTTGTTGCCGACATAAGAGCAAAAGCCCAAAAAATCATGGGACAATTGCGGCTTCACATCGGCGATCGTCTGAATCTTAGAGACCCAAACCATTTTTCATTGCTATGGGTTGTGGACTTCCCGATGTTTGAGTGGAATGATGAAGAAAATCGTCTTGATGCTTTACATCACCCTTTCACATCACCCCACTTCGATGATCTGGAAAAACTGGTCAGCGATCCTCTTGCAGTCCGATCGAACGCCTACGATCTGGTTTTGAACGGAACTGAGCTTGGTGGAGGGAGTCAGAGAATCCATGAACGAACGATCCAGGAGACAGTCCTTAGCCTTCTCAAGATCGAAAAGGAAGAGGCCCTTCAAAAATTTGGATTTCTGCTCGATGCATTGACCTACGGGGCACCACCACATCTTGGCATGGCCCTTGGACTTGACCGGCTCATCATGCTTCTTGCAGGATCCAGCTCGATCAGGGATGTTATCGCTTTTCCCAAAACGCAAAAGGGCTCATGCCTCCTGACAAATGCCCCTTCAGGTGTCAGTTCATCCCAACTCAGAGATCTTGGTATTCGACTGACATCAAAAGACTAGAGTCCTGTAAGGGGAGTTTAAGATTCTGCTCCCCTTATTCCGTATTTTTCCATCCTATAAACCAATTGCCTCGTCGTAATACCAAGAGCAAGCGCCGCCCTGGTTTTTACCCCGCCCGACCGTTCAAGAGCCTTCACGATTCTCTCGCGCTCGATCTCCCTGATCGTGTCAGGCAAATCCGCATTGATTTCATGAACAGAGGAACCTCTTGGAGAGGGGATCGGATCCCGGGGTGCAAGACCAGGATCCGAAGGAGCCCCTTTCGCATCAACCGGCGCAGAACCACTGGAATGAACCGGAAAGAGAGCGAGTGTCTCGACCACATCACTTGCAGTGATGACATCTTTCCTGGCCATTACAACCAGCCGTTCTACGATATTTTCCAGCTCCCGGACATTTCCGGGCCAGTCATATTCCATAAAGACATCGATCGCATCGGATGAAATCCGGACATCCCGGCCATTCTCCTCGATGAACCTTGAGCGGAAATGTTCAAGCAGGAGGGGAATATCTTCCTTCCGGTGCCTCAATGGCGGAAGGTAGATGGGAATAACATTCAGCCGATAATACAGGTCTTCCCTGAATCGGTTCATCCTGACCTCCTGGTCAAGATTTCGATTGGTCGCAGCAACAATCCTCACATCAATTGGAATTGGCCTATTGGAGCCGATTCTTTCGACAACACGCTCCTGAAGAACTCGCAAGAGCTTTACCTGGACGGAAGGAGGAATTTCCCCAATTTCATCGAGAAAAATTGTCCCCTCGTTGGCAGCCTCGAAACGACCTGGTCTCGACAAGCTCGCTCCAGTAAAAGCCCCTTTCTCGTGTCCGAACAACTCGCTTTCAAGAAGAGTCTCAGGAATGGCGGCACAGTTAATCTGTATAAATGGCATTTTGCTTCTGGGGCTATTGAAATGGATTGCCTTTGCAATAACTTCCTTTCCCGTTCCGCTTTCCCCAAGGATCAAGACTGTCGCTCTGCTTGCCGCCACTTGGTGAACGCTTTCGGCAATTTGGGCAACCAGCTTCGATCGGCCGATCCATCCTGAAATCGTGTACCTGTTTTTCAGGGCATGTTCTAGCCTCGTTGTTTCATCCTGCAAACGTCTTTTTTCATCATCAAAACTATGCCGCAAAAGAACAGCCTGAGCCATAATGGAACTGATTGTCGTCAACAAACGAACATCCTCTTCCAGACTCTCACGGCCTCCAGATGCACTCCTGTCTGCAGAAAGAACTCCAAGTTTTCTTCCCTGAAAGATCAGTGGAACAGCAATAAAAGCTGTTTTTTCCTTTTTGGAGAGTCTTGATCCGGTTCTGTTCAGAAATCGGGGCTCAAGGGAAATGTCAGGAACGATGACCGGCTCACCACTTTCCAGAACCATTCCAGTAATACCTTCGCCTTTTTTAAAACGTCCCCGCTCCTTTTCTTCCTCGGAAAGCCCATGGGCTATTTCCGTCGACAATTCATCAGAGGCGCCCTTTACAAGGAGAATGGAACTTCGGTGGAGGCCAAGGTTCTGATCAAGAATGGCAAGGATCTTGACAAGGGCAACATCCAGGTCAGGGCAGCTTGCAAGCTCCTGGCTGATTGAGAACAATGTTGTAAGTTCCTGAATAATTTGATGTTCGGATTCCATAAAGCCCTTTCTGATCGAAAAGGTCAGCAAGATTAGAAACCACGAGAAACGCAAGAAGAAAAAAGGCCCGAAGGGAATCCTTCGGGCCAACAGGATAAACAGATACTAAAGGAAAACGCACAAATCGGGTCTAGACGTCATAATACAGGAAAAACTCATGTGGATGGGGGCGAAGTCGAACCTGATTGACATCCCTCTTGCGCTTTTCAGCAATCCACACTTCAATCAGATCCTTGGTAAAGACACCACCCTTAAGGAGGAAGTCATGATCTTTCTCCAGAGCATCAAGTGCGCCCTCGAGACTTCCTGGCATCTGCTTGATCTTCTTTCTCTCCCTGTCTGACATTTCGTAGATATCCTTGTCGAGAGGAGCTGGCGGAACAAGCTTGCGCTCGATTCCATCAAGACCCGCCATCAACATCGCCGAAAAGGCAATATAGGGGTTGGCACTTGGATCCGGGGTCCTGAATTCGATTCTCTTGGCTTTTTCACTTTTCGAGTACATCGGGATCCGAATACAGGCGGAGCGATTTCTCTTCGAATACGCCAGATTGATCGGAGCTTCATAACCAGGAACCAGTCTCTTGTAAGAATTTGTCGTTGGTGCAATAAAAGCCAACAGGGCAGGCGCATGATGCAGAAGACCGCCAATGTAGTGAATGGCCATCTCAGACAGGTCAGCGTAGCCACCTTTTCCGAAAAAGAGGTTTTTTCCACCCTTCCACAGACTCTGATGGCAGTGCATGCCCGAACCATTGTCCTGGAAAAGGGGCTTTGGCATAAAAGTGGCCGTCTTCCCATATTTTAATGCTGTATTTCTAACGACATACTTGTATTTCATCACGCTGTCAGCCATTTTGGTCAATGTGTCATAACGCATGTCGATTTCACACTGACCAGCCGTCGCCACTTCATGATGATGGACCTCTGTTCTGATTCCAAGCTTTTCCATTGTCAGGATCATTTCAGAGCGCAGATCCTGGAGGGTATCATTGGGGGAAACAGGGAAATAACCTTCCTTATGGCGGATTTTATAGCCAAGATTTGGCATCTCGTCACGGTCGGAGTTCCAGATGGCCTCGGAAGAGTCAACAGAATAGTGGGAGTAATTTGATCCCTGCCCAAACTTCACATCATCAAAAACAAAAAACTCTGCTTCCGGTCCCCAATAGGAAACATCCGCAACTTTCTTGAGGTAAGACTCAGCTTTTTGAGCAATCAGGCGGGGATCCCTGGAGTAAGACTCACCAGTGATCGGATCTTTGATGTTACAGACCAGGACCAGCGTTGGCACCTGAGTGTAGGGATCCATGAATGCCGAAGCCGGATCAGGAATCAGGAGCATGTCGGACTCATTGATTGCCTGGAACCCACGAATGCTCGATCCATCAAACCCCTTGCCTTCAGCAAATGACTCTTCTGTCAACTCATGAAGTGATGTCGAAACATGTTGCCATGCACCAAAAAGATCCGTAAAGCGGTAATCAATAATCTGTACATTGTTTTTCTTAGCAAATTCAAGAACTTCTTTCGGTGTCATCGAGTCGGGCTCCTTTCTTGATCAATCTTGGTGATGGGATAAAACCCATTGAAATATTGGGATGGAGACACAAAAAAAGCGTCCTTTCATCAAAAAGACGCCTTTGTCTTTCGACCGATGGGAAATATGGACCACGCTCCGGAGGATTCTAGGCATTCAAATCGAGACTGTCAAGATCCCGTTACAAGAAAATGAAATCCTTTCCCTATCAGGTGAAGATCTCCCCGAAAACTCCCGTATTATTACCCGCAAAGCTGACAGGATGCTGACGAAAGGAAGTAAATCCTTTAAGATAATCCGGATGAAGGCATTTGCCAAAAGATTCAACAAAACCAACAAATCTTGCAACATATTAAAGAATGGAAAAATGACCCGACACAAAAACATTCCGGAAAACACCGATGTTCTGGTGATTGGTGGGGGATCGGCCGGCCGATATGCTGCAAAAGCAGCTGCCAGGAAAGGAGCACGGGTAACTCTTGTCGACCCGGGACCCTTTGGAGGGCTCTGCATCCTGAAAGGCTGCATGCCCTCCAAGGCATTGTTACGCTCTGCCCATGTCAGACATCTCATCGTCTCTGAGCTTCCGGAACTGGGGCTAAGGCTTTCCGGCGGGCAAGTTGACCTGGATATGAATTACATTGTCGATGCAAAAGACAGGATGATAAAAGAGTTTGCAGATGATGCCCTTCAGGGGATCCTGAACAATCCATCCATTACGCTGGTCGAAGGTCTGTTTCGATTTACCGGCCCCCACGAGGGGAGTATCAGCGGAGCGCCTATATCGTTCAGAAAGGCGATCATCGCCTCAGGAACCCGGATCCGTCTTCCCCACATCAAGGGACTTGAGGCAAAAGACATCATGACCTCCGATGATATCCTCGAAACAAGGATCCTGCCCAAAAAAGTTGTCGTGATCGGAACTGGCCCGGTCGGACTTGAGCTTGGACAGTACCTCCACAACATGGGATCAGATGTGACGATCCTCAATATCAATCCGGAATGGGGACATGGGCTCGATCGGACGATCTCCGATGCCTATCTTGATGCCTTGAGGGCGAGAGGACTCCCGATTCATATGGGCATTACAAATGAATGGGTGGAGAATACCCCCTTGGGGCCCATTATGCATTACATCCATAATGGCAAGGAACATTCCTGCCCGTTCGACCGCCTCCTCTCGGCCATTGGACGGACGCCCGACACACATATTCTGGACCTGCCTGCCGCCGGGGTTGAAACCGCAGAAAAAGGCATTATCAAAGTCCTGTCCACGCTCCAGACAACCAATCCGGATATTTATGCAGCCGGGGATGTCACAGGGATTCTTCCCGTTCTGAATGTCGCAACATTCCACGGAGAAATGGCTGGGGAAAACGCAACAAGGGAACAGCCTCTCCCCGTCCCTGAACCACCGGTCCCCATCGCGATATTCACCGATCCGGAATACGCCCGCTCAGGCTTGTCGGAAAATGAAGCTCTTCACAAGGGATATTCGGTCATCACAGGCAAGATACCTTTTACAGATCTTGGGAAAGCCATTGTTTACCGCCGCACGGACGGATGGCTTAAAATTGTTGCCGATGAAAAGGATCGCAAGATTCTGGGGGCGGAGATGTTCGGTCCGGGAGCATCGGACCTGATCCATGTGATCCATGTTGCAATTGCATTAGGGGCAACGATTGACGACTACCAGAGGATTCTCCACATACACCCTACATTTGCAGAAATATTCAAATATCTGGTAGACGACTTGACCGATGCTATCTGATGACCGGATAGCATATGCGCATCAAAACATGCCACGCAAAATTTCTCAGGAGCGTTGATGAAAAAACCCCTTTCACTGCTCATTGTCAGACCTTCAGGAAAAACTCAGAGGGAATGGGTTCAGACAGTTCAAACGCTCTTGCAGGTCTCTGCATCCCAGTTTAAAATATCCGCCTTTATCGATCCTGATCCCTCTGAAGATTTTTGCCTTATTGCAAGCTATGAACAAATTCCTTTTGGAAAATCCTGGACAGAAATCAAAACACACAATGAAGCATATGTCGTTCTTGCTGAAGAAGACCGTGCTTCCGCTGGCGTCCCCGGAAACGTACCTGTTTTGCCATTTGACGTTATTGAACTCCTCCGCCATGAAATCACCGCAAAGTTTTCGCTTTTATCTGTCCTGACCAGACTGCAGACCTTTATCCAGACAATCACCGGCCTGGGTTCGCCAGAAACTTCTTTTGCCGAAATGATTTCGACTGCAACACGGAATTTTCTGAATGCAAGGGGGGTTATCTATCTCAAGACCTCTGCCCACTCCAAGACATTGAAGGTGGAAGCCAAAAGCATAGAGGGAAATTTTCTTCTTCCCAAAGACGACCTGGCCCTACCATCACATTTTTTCAGAGAACCTCCATTTATCCAGAATCCGACAACACTTCATTCCCCCTCATCAGCACCACCGCTACTGAGGGAGTTCATCCGGAACAATCCTTTTTATCTCTTGCCGGTTGACTATCATATCCCTTACCCCAAGCATTTTCTTCTCGTTATCCCTGATACGCTTGAATACAACTCATTAAAAACAACCCTTGAAATGAAAAATGCGGTCGAACTTTGCTTTCCTCTTTTGGGAACAAGTCTTTCCCTGCACAAAAACCATCTTGCACTTAAGAAAAAAGCCGAACTTGATACAATGACCGGTGCTTACAACAGAGCCTCAATCGAAGAAATCCTCTCAAATGAGATCGCCCAGACCAAGCTCCAGGGAAACAACCTTTCAATCCTCATGATTGATCTCGATCACTTCAAAAAGATCAATGACAAGTTTGGCCATCTTGCCGGGGACGAGGTTCTGATTGAGCTGACAAAAAGTGTTTCGGAAGCGCTTCGATCGGAAGACCGCATAGGGCGTTACGGGGGGGAAGAATTTCTGGTCATTTTACCGGGAACCACCACAAAAACAGCAAGAAGCATTTCGGAAAGGATTCTCAGCAGAGTCCAGTCTCTGACGTTCTTGAAATACCCGGACATCAGACTGACTGTCAGCATAGGAATCGCCTCCTACCCGGAGCATGCCCCGCATCTGACAGGGCTTCTGGCCATCGCTGACCAAATGTTATACAACTCAAAATACTCCGGTCGGAACAGAGCTTCAGCCCCCAAAGAACGCATAGAGCCAACCGAACAGGGAGTTGTTTCACAATGAAACAGTCCGAATCATCTTAGCGCAATCGAGCCAACGCCTCCATTTTCTGCTGATATAGCCGGAACCGCTCCTCATTTGCCAAGACACCCATGACATATGCATTACGGGCGTTGCCTTTCCTCCCACTATACAGACCGATCATTCCGTAGACTGACCCGTGGGACAGAAGCAGATCATGCCGAATAATCATCATTCCAACGCGAACATTGACAGCAATCCTGTATAAGTCCTTAAAAGAAAGGGGCCAGAGCCTTGATCCCTTTTTGCGGGCAAAATGTTTTTTCCAGAACGCATAATGGATTTGAAAAAGTCCATAATCTCCGGAATCCCTGTTCATTGCCATCGGGTTAAAAGCAGATTCCCGCTCCATGATGGCAACACCAAGATCTACAGGAACCCCAAGAAGTGCTGACTGGCGAACAATTTCACGAGAAATCTTCCAGGCCTGCTTGCGGGACAGGTGGACACGATTGTGATTCAGAATGTACGAGGACAGAATATCTGTACCGGAATCGGCCAGATCTCCGGAAAAAGCCTGAGCAGACATGCCAGGTAATGAGGCAAATAAAAGACAAAAAAAGAGGAGCCCTCCAAAAAACAAAGGACTCCCCATCTTACACAAAGCTTCAAAGAGAAAAACCTGAAACGGACGAACTTCCTTCAACCTAGGTTGAAAAAGAGCTTCCACAACCACAAGAACTCTTGGCGTTTGGATTCTTGATTGCAAAACCCGATCCATAGAGATTCTCGACATAGTCGACTTCCGCACCGTCAAGCAACGGGTAGCTTTGTGCATCAATAAAGAGTTTTACACCAGACTCTTCAATGATCTGGTCCATTTCACCGGGAGCCTCTTCAAAGGCCATCCCATATTGAAAGCCATGGCAACCACCGCCGGAGACATAAACGCGAAGACCATAACCGACCTTGTTTTCTGAAGTCAGATATTCACTGACTTTCTCAACTGCTTTTTCTGACATGCTGATCATATATCATATCCTCCTGTTGTGATTCCGTTTGAATAATTTAGTTATATGCCATGATTTTACGATTTCGACCTACCATAGGAGCAGGTCTTCGCTTCCTGTTGGAGAGGATCACGGAATCCACAATCTCCCCACAGAGGATGCATCTCCAACCCCGGAAACCCAAATAACCCGTATCGTCATTTAAATCGTTAAACTCTTCCTCAAACATCTCCGTATGGCATCTTGGGCACTCCATCGCTGACCTCCGTCTATTGTCATCAGACAATCCAGAACTTCACTCAACGATATAATAGCAATACCCATGCCAAAAAATTAACTATTTCTAAAATAATGATTTCTTAAAAACACAAAACGTTCAGACGAAAGAATTATATCAAAATGAAACACATTTTAAAAGTGTTATCCCGAATTGATACAGAACACGTGAACGCGGAAACGGTTATTGGCCCATCACCTTGTGGTAAAGAGAAAAGCCGTAATAAGCATTAAAGATAATCACAAAAGTGGGAACAAGAATCGTCAGGATCACGACGACAATTGTTATCCACTTTTTGCTGTCCATCGGGGTTTGCATGATGTCGCCTCAAATCTAGTAGAGGATTTCCTCAATGGAGTATACAACTTCTCCCGATGGAATGCGGATCGTGACGCTTTCTCCCTTCGAGTGGCCGATCAAGGCCTTTCCCACAGGAGACTGGATTGATATTTTCCCAAGCTTCAGGTCAACTTCTTCCTGTCCAACCAGCGTATAGCGCTTTTCCTCTCCCGTCGTTGAAACAAGCTTGACGGTCGCACCAAAAGTAACCCTTGATGGGTCCTGATGAGCTGAAGATACAATGATGGCAGAAGAGATTTTCTGTTCGAGCTCCTGAATTCTGGATCCCAGGAAACCCTGCCGTTCTTTCGCTGCATGATACTCGGCATTTTCTGAAAGATCTCCATGGGCACGCGCCTCAGCAATATCCGCAATATTTTTGGGACGCTCCACATGTTTCAGCCGATCAAGCTCCTCTACCAGTTTATCATACCCCTCTTTGGTCATCGGTAATTGATTCATCTTCTCACCTTTTCTTTTTTCCTGGAACAGGACCACACGTTTTCAAACACTTGAGAGATCTATCTCCGGATCTCCTGCAAACAAATAACCTCTTCCAAAACATTTCTGCTTGAAGCATCCATAAGAGCCATCGCCAGAGCCTTGGCTCCCGCAACTGTCGTATAATACGGGATGTTTCTCGCGAGCGTTTCCCTCCTGATCGACAGGGAATCCCTCTGGGAACTTTTGCCGGACACGGTGTTTACCACAAGGGCGATTCTACCATCGGCAATCTGGTCAACAATGTGAGGTGAACCCTCTTTAACCTTGTTGACATGCTCGACGTCCATACCTGCAGCAATCAATACGTCACGGGTTCCGCCAGTAGCAACAATCTTATACCCCAACGAATTCAGGGACTGACATATTTCTATAATAGCTGGTTTATCCCTGTCAGATACACTGACAAAAACACGCCCCTGTTTCGGAAGATTCATTCCTGCCCCTTCCTGAGCATCCAGGAATGCTTTTGAAAAGCGGCGGGAAAGACCCATGACCTCGCCTGTTGATTTCATCTCCGGACCCAGAATGGTGTCAACCCCGGGAAATTTCTTGAATGGGAATACAGCTTCCTTGACCGAAACAAAAGGGGTCCGGGCAACTTCTCCATGAGAAAGACCCAAATCGGCCAGAGATTTCCCAAGCATAACCTTCATCGCTATTTTTGCGAGTGGAAGACCAATTGATTTGCTGATGAAAGGAATCGTTCTTGAAGCTCTCGGGTTAACCTCAAGGATGTAGACTTTTTCGTTCTGGACAGCAAACTGGATATTCATCAATCCCTTGACCGAAAGCCTGAGGGCGAGCTTGATCGTCTGATCTCGCAGTGTCTGAAGAACTTTTTCCGACAGGTTCATGGGGGGGAGGAAACAGGCCGAATCGCCGGAGTGGATTCCCGCTTCCTCGATATGTTCAAGAATGCCCCCGATAAAGACCGATGTCCCATCACTCAGAGCATCGACATCCACTTCGGTTGCCTGTCCAAGGAATGAGTCGATCAGGAGAGGAAAACGAAAGTCCAGACTCACAGCTCTTGCGAGATAGGCGGTCAGATCCTCTTCATCGTACAGAACCTCCATCGCTTCCCCGCCCAAAACATATGAAGGACGAACCAGGACCGGAAACCCCACCGACATTACCATTTCCGGGGTATCCCCGATTGAGTGGGAAAGGGCACTTAATGGCTGTAAAAGCCCCAGTTCCTGAATAACCGCATGAAACCTCTCCCTGTCTTCGGCAAGATCCGTCATTCCCGGAGAAGTCCCAAGGACAGGAATATTTTTTTCCGCAAGGATGGAGGCCAGCTTGAGGGGAGTCTGGCCTCCAAACTGGACGACAACTCCCATCGGCTTCTCTTCTTCAAGGATTCCCAGAACATCCTCCCGCGTTAGCGGATCAAAATACAGTCTGTCCGAGATATCAAAATCCGTAGAAACCGTTTCCGGGTTGCAATTGATCATGACCGCATCGAACCCCATTTCCCGGGCTGCCATCACTCCGTGCACACAGCAATAGTCAAATTCGACTCCCTGGCCGATCCTGTTTGGACCGGATCCAAGAATAACAACACTTTTCCCCTCGGAGCCTGAGAGATCCCTCTCATCGACTCCCGCATAGGTTCCATAGAGATAGGGAGTCGTTGTATCAAATTCCGCAGCACATGTATCAACCCTGCGATATTGCAAAGAGATTCCCCGACGTTCCCGCATCTCGCGAACAAGGGACTCATCCTTTTGCAAAAGCTCAGCGATCCTGAGATCCGACAAACCATCTTTTTTTGCTTTTCTCAAAAGATCGTCCGGAAAAAGGGCAAGAGGTTCGTTGCACCGCTCGGCAATCTCGATTTCAAGATGGACCAGTTCAAGGATCTCATTCAGAAAAAACTGATCCACACCGGTCCACTCATGGATTTTCTCCACTGAATAGCCTTGTCTGAATGCCTGAGCAATTCTGTGAATGCGGTCATCAAGAGATTCTTTCAACATCTCCTCAACCTCTGAATCGCTTTCCGGAAGGACAACAGAGGCAAAGCCGGAACGATTGTTTTCAAGGGAGCGAAGAGCCTTCATCAAGGCTTCCTTGAAATGATGGCCGATTCCCATCACCTCACCCACCGATTTCATTTGTGGACCGAGAACCCTTGATGCCTGGGCAAATTTTTCAAAGTGGAAGCGAGGAACCTTGACCACAACATAATCTATGCTCGGCTCAAAAGCTGCGGGAGTTACCTTGGTAATGTCATTTTTGATCTCATCTAGCGTATACCCTATTGCGACCTTGGTTGCGACCCTCGCAATGGGGAACCCCGTCGCCTTCGAAGCCAGTGCCGAACTTCTTGATACTCTGGGATTCATCTCGATAACAAGAACCCTGCCGGACTGAGGATTGACCGCGAACTGAACATTCGACCCACCTGTTTCGACACCAATCTCCCTGAGGATGGAAATAGCCGCGTTCCTGAGGTACTGATATTCCCTGTCCGTGAGAGTCATCGCCGGTGCAACGGTAATGCTGTCGCCTGTATGAACACCCATCGGGTCGACATTTTCAATCGAACAGACAATGATCGAGTTGTCAGCACGATCCCTGACGACTTCGAGCTCAAACTCTTTCCAGCCCAGAAGAGACTCCTCAACCAGCACTTCACCGACAGGGCTCAGGTCAAGGCCGGATAAAACTTTTTGCTCAAATTCTTCGGCATTCCTTGCGATCCCGCCGCCCGTGCCGCCAAGGGTAAACGAAGCCCTGATAAGAACAGGAAAAGGGATGGCCGTTAAGGCACGCTTGGCTTCATCAAGAGAGTGGACAACAAAACTTTTGGGACTGCTCAGCCCGATCTTCTCCATTGCCTTTTTGAATAGGCCACGATCCTCTGCTTTACGGATAGACTCAACAGAGGTCCCTATCAGCTTGATCCCCAAACGGGAAAGAACACCACGATCGGAAAGGCTGACCGCAAGGTTCAGGGCGGTTTGTCCACCCATCGTAGGCAAGATGGCATCGGGACGGTCCACTTCCAGAACCCGCTCCAGTGCCTCAACGGTTAAGGGCACCATATAGGTTTTGTGCGCAAGGTCAGGATCGGTCATGATCGTCGCCGGATTCGAGTTTACAAGGGAAACAATATAGCCCTCCTCTTTGAGCGCCTGGACCGCCTGGGTTCCCGAATAGTCGAACTCCCCTGCTTGCCCGATAACGATTGGACCGGATCCGATGATCATGATTTTTTGAATATCTGTTCGCTTAGGCAATTTCCCTCTCCTGGCCCGAAGATGCAATCGGAACCTCGTCAAACTCATCAAATGTCTCTTCTTTTTCCTGGATATAGCCTTCCAGAAGCTCCAGGGAAAAGAGGGTCTCCATCGCGCTCTCATATTCATCCATCGAAATTGGACGATTGATGGAGTCACTCTTTAGCGCCCTGTTTGTAGGAAAATACTGGGCCATCAGGGAAATGGCGGTATTTTTTCCAAGGTTTTCACGAATGAACGATCCTGTCTTCAAAAGACCGCCAATGCCATTTGGCATGATCAGATGCCTCACCAAAAGTCCTTTTTTCGCAATTCCATTCTCATCAAGAACCAGTTGACCCACCTGGCGGAACATCTCAAGAATGGCAAGCCTGTTGAAATGGACATATCGATCAGCCTTTGATATGCGCCGGGCATAAATCTCCTCAGAATACTTCATGTCGGGAAGGTAAATATCGATCAGTCCATCCAACAGCTTTAACATCTCAACATCGTCATATCCATTGGAGTTGTAGACGATCGGAACGGAGAGTCCCGATTCCCGGGCGACAATGATCGCAATGAGGAGAGACGGGACAACGTGGCTCGGAGTCACGAGGTTAATATTGTGGGCGCCTCTTTTCTCAAGATCCAGAAAAATTCGGGACAGGCCTGAAAAAGAGACTTCCCTGCCATGATCCATCTGACTGATCGGAAAATTCTGGCAAAAATCACAGGACAGGTTGCAGGACGTCAGGAAAACAGTGCCAGATCCCCGGACGCCGGAAATACAGGGCTCTTCCCCAAAATGAAGATTCGCTGCAGAAACGGAGATATTAACCCCCGTTCGACAGGTTCCCGTTTCTCCGGAAATACGGTCTACCTGACAATTTCTCGGGCAAACACTGCACGCACGGTACTTTTCCCAGGCAAGTATCGCTCTCTCCCTCCAGAATTCACTGCGAATAATCGAAGGGTCAAAAGAATCAGAAGACAAGGGCTACCTCTTCATCATTTCAAGAAACTCTGAAAAGATAGGAAATGCGTCCGTCGGACCAGGAGCAGCCTCCGGATGGAACTGGACGGACAATATTGGAGAGCGGGAGAATCGGATTCCCTCCAGAGAACCATCATACAGACTCCTGTAAAGTGGTTCGCATCCGTCAGGGAGGCTGTCTTCCCGGACAGCATAATTATGATTCTGGGATGTAATCCAGACTTTCCCGGAAAACAGATCCAGGATCGGGTGGTTTACTCCGTGGTGTCCGAAAGGCAGCTTGTAGGTTTTTGCACCAACAGCCAGACTCAGGAGCTGGTGACCAAGACAGATGCCAAGAATGGGCAATCTTCCAAGAAGCCCCCGAACCTCACCAATAATGGACGTCAGACGTGCCGGGTCTCCCGGACCATTTGAAAGGACAACCCCATCAGGGCGGTCATCCAGAATTGACTGGGCCTTGGTATCGGGAGGAACAACCCTCACCCGTACCCCAAGATCCTCCAGACACTTTTTAATCGATCCCTTTGCCCCGAAATCAATCAGGACAACTTCAAGCCCGGAAGTCAAAGACCTTTTCAATGTTTCATGCATGGGAAGTCCCTGACGGACCAGATCCAGAGATTCAATGGATGGGACGCGCCTCGCCCGTTCAATCAGACGGGACGGCTTGTCCATCTCGGTGGTCAAAATTCCCCGAAGAACGCCCTTTTTCCTCAAATGACGTGTCAGGGAGCGGGTATCAATTTCCTGGGCGGAAATGATTCCCTGCTCGACAAGGTAATCCGGCAGCGTTTTTGTGCACTGATGGTGAGAAGGCTTATAGCTCATGGCTGTCGTCAGGAACCCCGACAACTGAACTTTCGAAGACTCGGCATCGACTTCATTAATTCCCGTATTTCCGATCATCGGTGATGTCATTACGACAATCTGCCCTGCATAGGAAGGATCCGTCAGAACCTCCTGATATCCGGACATCGCAGTGTTGAAAACGACTTCGCCAGAAACAGTTCCCGATGCACCGACGCTCTGACCCGAAAAAATTGTCCCATCCTCGAGAACCAGTACAATAGGGGCGAATGATTTCATCGTTCCACCTCTTTGTCCTGCATCCGGTCAAAAACAAGCCGGCCATCCATAAAGGTCTTCTGGACCTCACCTCCGATAACTGAGCCCAGGAATGGTGAGTTCCGGCTCTTCGAGCGGAAGAAATCATTCTGAACCGTCTGACGTCTCGAAAGATCCAGAAGAGCAAAGTCAGCAAGGCCACCAAGCCGGATCTCTCCCACGGGAAGACTGAAATGATGCGCAGGGTTGTTTGACATCAGGCAAATCAGCCTCTCAAGCGACAGATCGCCCCTTTCGACAAGTCCATACCCCAGGGAAAAGGCTGTTTCAAGACCAATAATCCCAAATGGAGCCTGATCAAATTCCCGCTCCTTTTCATGAGAGGCATGTGGCGCATGATCCGTCGCAATCATATCGATGGTGCCATCGGCAAGACCCTCAATAACAGCCTTGCGATCAGCTTCCTGACGCAGGGGAGGGTTCATTTTCGCATTTGTATGATGATGCCGGACACATTCATCAGTCAGGGAAAAGTAATGAGGGCATGTTTCCGCTGTCACGGGAAGACCATCCTTCTTGGCCTGTCGAACAAGGCGGACACCTCCTTCGGTCGACAGATGGGCAATATGCAGATGTCCTCCTGTCAAACGGAGAACCTCGATATCCCTTGCAATGACAACATCTTCCGAGGCATTCGGGATTCCCTTGAGACCCAACGTTGTACTGACCCATCCTTCATTCATCACGCCACCATCGGAAAGGTCCCGGTCTTCACAGTGGTCGATCACGGGAAGACCGGTCATGATCGAGTATTCAAGGGCCCGTCTCATGAGTTTTGCCGTCCGCACAGGAAGTCCGTCATCGGAGAACGCAACACAGCCAGCCTCGGAAAGTGAGACCATCTCCGAGAGAGTCTCACCTTTCAGGCCAATCGATACGGCTCCGATCGGAAAGATCCTGCACAGCCCAACCTCATTGGCCTTTCGAATCATTTCCCTTGTAACACCCGGATGGTCGTTGACAGGGTTGGTGTTTGCCATGACACAGACACTGGTAAATCCTCCGGACACTGCTGCCCGGGATCCCGTTTCGATCGTTTCCTTATACTCGAATCCAGGCTCCCGAAAATGGGCATGCACATCGACAAAACCTGGGACAAGAAGGCCGCGATTTCCTTCAATCACAGGAACGGAGGGTGGCAATTCCTCTACGACCCCAAAAGCACGGACCCGCCCATCCATAACCAGAATATCCCCGGTCTGGTCAACCTTCTGGACGGGGTCAAACATTCTGACATTTCTCAGGAGAAAGGATCCTCTTTGTTCACGCTGGTGCACGATTTTCCTCCTCCGGTCGCCCCCCGGCCATTAAAAGATAAAGAATAGCCATTCTGACAGCCACTCCATGATGAACCTGATCCAGGACAGCCGATCGTTCAGAAAACATCTCTTCCCCCTGGATTTCAATGCCCCTGTTAACCGGACCCGGATGTAATACAATCGCATCCGGAGCAGCCCAAGAGAGCTTCTCCGGGGAAAGACCAAACAGCCGAGAATATTCCTCAATAGAAGGAATGAAGCCGGACGCCTGTCTCTCAAGCTGAAGACGCAGCAACATGATGACATCAACCTGTTCCAGTCCATCACGAAGAGAATGAAAGACATCAATCCCCCACTGCTTTGCCTCACGGGGTATCAGTGTCGGAGGGCCGACAACCCTGACTTTCATCCCCATCATTTGCATCGCAGCAATATTCGAACGGGCAACCCTGCTGTGGAGAACGTCACCGACAATGGCAACGGTCAATCCAGACAATCTCTTCTTCCTTTTCTGGATGGTAAAAAGATCCAGAAGAGCCTGTGTCGGATGCTCCCGCAGACCGTCCCCGGCATTGATGACA
Source organism: Nitrospirota bacterium (assembly GCA_021844645.1). Next base: position 73,248 of record JAKBTA010000001.1, on the reverse strand, counting down.
TGACAGTTCACCTGACTTGAGATCCACTGGGGAACCCCTGAGGAGGAATGGCGAATGACAATGCCATCAGCTCCCAAAGCCTCTATTGTGCGGACTGTATCCAGAAGACTTTCCCCTTTGACAACACTCGACTGGGTCGTCGTTATGTTGATCACATCGGCAGAAAGTCTCTTTCCGGCTATCTCAAAGGATGTTCTTGTTCGGGTCGATGCTTCGTAGAAAAGGTTGACGATAATCCTTCCCCTGAGAGACGGGACCTTTCGGACTGAGCGTGAGGAAAGATCCAGAAAAGATTCAGCTGTCTGGAAGATCCCCTCAATTTCTGGCACAGACAAATCCGAAATCGACAGAAGATGCTTTTTTTCGAGTGCGTGAATCGGGGGAGGAAGGTTCATGATGACATCCTGACCAAGGTAACAGATTCATTGTTTTCTTCAAGAAGGACCCGAACTTTCTCCTGCCTACTCGTAGGGATGCTTTTTCCGACAATATCCGCCCGGATTGGAAGTTCCCTGTGGCCCCGGTCAATCAATACCGCAAGCTGTACAGAAGATGGCCGGCCAAGATCCATCAGAAAATCCAGGGCACAACGAACCGTTCTCCCCGTATACAACACATCGTCGACCAGAACAATTCGGCTGTCATCGATGGAGAAGGGGATATTGCTCTCTCTCAAGAAAGGAGGGGCAGCGCGAATGGCGAGATCATCCCTGTAAAGAGTGATATCGAGCGTCCCCATTGGTGGGGCAATTCCTTCTATGCTCTCAATCACAGCCCCAATTCTTTGGGAAAGAATCGCACCGCCCTGAAGGATTCCAACCAGGCACAAATTTTTTGTTCCCTGATTATGCTCAAGGATCTCATGAGCCATTCGGCGAATCGTGCGACCTATCTGTCCAGAATCCATCAAAACACGGAGACCACCCTGTGGACTCATGAAGGATCCGATCTGAAAAAGTGGTATTTTTTTGAAAAAAAACAGGAAGGGAGAAACAAGCAACGATCTTGCAGAGATAAAAAGCTGATAGAGGAACTAAGAAAAGCGCTCACAGAACCCTTTCCCAGGCTCTCGGTCCTGGATTTAAAAGGATTTGACACCTACCCTTCGCCAAACATGAGGAATCGTCGCAGAGGGATATTCCCAAGGTGACTCTTGGGATTGACTGTTGGGAGCTATTATAGTGTGGATCGAGGGGAAAAAGCAAAAATCAAGAGCCCCCCGACCCAGCCCTGGCGTGGCACACAAGGAGCAAAGGACATGTGCCGGGAAAAAAGTCAAGAGCTTTTCCCTCATCAGCAAAATCCACGGTGCAAGACCCTGGGCAGCAGAAGCATGTCTGAAAAGAGGATTCTGACTTTTGTCCGGAAACTCCCTCTTGCAGTCGACAGCCCATCAGCTTTTGGTCCGTTTTGAGGCGGCCCGGCAATCCGACAACGCCGTTTCGGGGGAGGACTCCAAGAGCGGCGGAGGACCTGAACTCGGCCTCCGGGGAGAAAAGGCCCAGGGCTTTTTGGGACTATACGGGAACAGGAGTTCAATCCATCAGGTCACGCAAACACTATTTGGAAGCCGATGTTTCCGTCTGATCTCTGCCTTCCATAGCCAACCCGTTTTGAAGACCCATCTTATGGAATGAAGGTTTGACAAGCTTCGTCATATGGGTTGATCCATCCCCATGCACTTCAGGATAAACACAATAGTTCGCCAAAATGGTTGCCTGGGTATCCTTGAAGAAATTCCCGTAGAATGGACCACCCGTCAATATCGTACCGGCTTTTATCATGAACCCGCGATACATATCGATGTTGCGCTTGTAGATTTTTCCATTCTCGATATCAAAGTTTGGCTTTCCATCAACAATGCTGTTCTCATCCTGCTCAACCGTCCAGAGCCATTCCCTCACCCCTTGCAGATTGGTAAAAACAGCGGCTTCACGCGTCCATGGGTGCTGATTGATCGGCATAAAGTAAGGGTAAAGCTGATGAAGGCGCTCCTCAGCAAGCATCATCCGCTTCTCCCAGGAAGCCCGCCACGGAGAATAGTTCTTCGCCAAAACATTTTTTTCGGCAAGAACATCATCAAGCTCCTTGGCAAGGCCAGCATACTCGGTATAAATAACCTCCAGCTTTTTATGAACTGGCGCTACCGGATAATCCGGCTTTCCTGCCACAACCCATGCCCGGGCGTCCGTTGGCAGGAAGAAAAAACCTCCAAACAACTGAAAAACCAGAACAGACACAACCACTCTGAACATCTTCATCTTGGCTCCTTCCGGTTCCATTGTCCACGATCAATGCCAGACACAGGACACACCCAAAAAATCGGACCTATTCGCCTTTCTCGGCACACTTGTCCATCTGGGGCACACGGGAAAACGCAGGCAAAAGCCGGTCATAAGTCATCAACAAGGATTCAGGCAACACTCGCACTTCATGGATGGAAGTCATAAAATTCGTATCGCCATCCCATCTTGGCAGGAGATGAGAATGCAGATGTCCCGGGATCCCCGCACCTGCAGTACGCCCGATATTCACACCCATGTTGAAACCTGTCGGCTGATACTCCTCAAGGAGAATCCGTTCCGCATGTTTTAAAAGGTACATCATCTCACTGAGTGTTGACTGGGACTGTTCGGAAAATGTTCCCGCATGATGATAGGGAACAACCATCAGGTGGCCGCTTGTATAGGGAAAAGCGTTTAGGACAACGTAACAGTCCTGCCCGGAGTAGAGGACAAGACGATCCCGTTCTACGCCGGACTTTCCGAGATCACACAAAATGCAGTCGCTCTTCGGAGTGACCTCACCATTTTTTTTAATATATTCCATTCTCCAAGGTGCGCTCAAGCCTTCCATCGCTTCCCGTCATTTAGAAAAAGGTTGATTCCGCGTTCAAGCCCAGAGACATCCCGAGAGAGGGAATCGACAATAAAAGAAAACCTCCTGCCAGGACATTCCAGATCACCCTCCCAGGAAAAGGAAAGATGGATCGTCACAGCGAACAGGTCTCTCGCTTTAAGGGAGAGCCTTTCCCCCCATTCAACCAAGGCCAGCTTCTCTTGCGAACATTCTGTGAGGGCCCATTCAAACTCCTCGGAGGCACTCCCTTTAAAGCGGTCAAGGTCACCATGAAACAGGGGGATCCGGCCACCCTCATAAAACTGCCACGTCAAAAAAGTTGGACTGGTTAACACCTCCCTGATTCCCAGAGATCTGGCCACTCCCTTACAAAAGCTGGTCTTTCCGATTCCAGTCGGACCGGACAGGAGTATCAGTGTTCCAGAAGATGCATTGCTCCCGAAAAACTCTCCCAATTCCGACGTCTGGAACTCTGATGGAAGGATCCATACAGAAGAATCAGGTTGCTTCACCATCTGCCATGGCCCGAACAAGATCTCCCCTACCTATGACTCCGACAAGCTTCCCTTTTTCAAGAACCGGCAGAATATCGACCCCTGTTTTCTCGAAAACCCCGGCCAGGTCCGCAATCTGGGCTTCCGGGGATACAGTGGGTGGATTGTGTTGATAGATGTCCCTGACCTGGGTTGCAGCAAGACGCTCGATCTCTTTTTTTAAATGGGAGGGAGGCTCCAGAAAAAGCCATGCATCGAACAATGAAATAACTGTCGGGATATGAAGTGGTTTCTCATGATGGATCAGATCATGTTCTCCCACAACACCCAGAAATTCTCCTGGTACGTTCGAGACCACTACCCCGTTGATCCGGTTCAGGACAAGAAGGTCCGCCAGCTCCCTCAGGGAAGCTTCCGGAGAAATCGAAATCACACTGCGAGACATCAAATCCTTTGCGGTCAAAGTGAACCTCCTCAATTTCCTGAAAATGTTTGTTTAAAATCATACTACACCAAGGCCGCATTCTTTTCCATTGAGACCGTCCGGTCAAAGAGTCACCCTTCCGGGCATGACTTCCGTCAGAAGCCCCTCTTTTTCGCATATATCGCATAGATTGCAAGGGCAAAGAGCAAAGGAATGATCAGAGTGACTTCAACTGCAACGGAAAGCCCCCATTGCTGGGAAACCTCTCCAATAATGGAGGGGGAAAGGAGGTCGCCAAGAAGATGAGATACAAAAAGACTCATTCCGATCAAGACTGCTGGAGAGACCTGGGCATCACGAGAAAGAAGAATCCAGTTCAACGGCACAAAAACAAGAAATATTCCGGAGATGGCAAGAAGCAATCCTGCGCCACAAACAAACAGAGAGTTTCCGGCAATAACAACCAGGACCCCCAGCAAAGATGCGCCCAAACCCAAAAGGGTGGGTCCATGAAATGGCCTATCCGGATGAATCCTGATTTCCCTGTCCAGCAACTTCCCTCCTCCAAGCATCCCGGTGATTCCTCCAACCAAAAGCATCCCACCGGTCAAGGACTCAATCGAGGTGACAGGAAACATCTTCACCCTGATAAAATAAAAAGTCATCCAGGCAGCCATCCCGCCAAGAACAAAGGTCACAAGCGTCTGCACCTGAAAACTCATCATGACCATTGCCCTGTCTTCCATGGAAAACCTTTTCAGAAACCCCCTCCACGAGAAAAGATCTTTTTGCAAAGGAGACTGATAAAAAGAATCAGGAAAGTGGCTCCCTTTCCTCATGATAAAGATCCATGCAAATAGGAATCCGGGAAGAACAGGAATCATGAGGATCTGTTCCACGCTCAGTCTCGAAAGAAAGGCACCTCCCAGCAAAAAGCCCATTGCCGAACCCAGAGGGATCGCAAGGTAAAACCACCCAAGCCTTGCTCCTTTCGAAGAAGAGACAAGATTGTAGAGGTAGACAGGTCCCAGTGTTGACAGAACCGCCTCACCGAAGCCGGTGAGGAATCTTCCCAGGAAAAGCATCCACCTGAACTCAGCCAGGGCGGCAACAAGCATCCCGATCGAAAAAAGCAGAATACCTCCACCAAGCATCTTTTCCATTTTAAACCTCGTTCCCCAAAAACCGGCAACAGGGGCTGCGGCAAGATAGGCAAAAGTAAAGGAGGAGGAAAGAAGACCAATAACAGGATCACTGAGTTGGTAGAGGTTTTTCATCGCAGGAAGAAGGGAAAGAAAGAGTTGCCTGTCAAGATAATTCAGGCAATTCGACAAAAAAAGGAGGATAAGCAAGGAATCTTCAGACCGAAGGGGGAAGAATCGGCTCTGCATCCTTCGACATCGAATGAAAAAGGGAACGATTCTTCAGCAGATACCAAACAATCAGGATATTGACACAAAAAGCGGCTAGGCGAAATAGGGAAAACTTCTGGTCGATCGCGTAAACTTCAAATGGAATCAACGCAGATATTTCAATAATGGTCATATATTCGGCCCACCGGAATCTCCGGTGCAAACCCCATGCAACAATGTAGTTCAGCACTCCGTAACAGACGATCAGGAAGGATGCAACCTTAAGGGCTACAGGATTGATTCTTCCGGAAGCATGAATAAGATAGTCCAGCCAGGGACTGTCAACTTCTATGTGCAGAGTCATACCCACCTTCTGGACAAGGCTTGACAAATCCAGCGGGACAAGGGACAGTCCACCGATTCCGAGTGCCAATACCAGAGAACCCTTAGCAACGCGCTCTGCAATGATGTATTTTAAGAATAGGGGGGATGAGGACTTGATCAGCATGGAAGCATTCTATCAAAGGGTCAGCAACCTGTCGAATCAGTTTGCCCTGAAAAAAATGACCCTCATGACATTCGCAGTTCTGTCAATGCTTCTGATGAACAAAACAGTCGGACATGCAAACTCTTCACAAAAAGAACTTCGCATTGTATGGCCCGCACCGGCAAAGAATAATACAAAAATGACCATCCAGGTGTTTTTCCCCCAATCTCCTGTCAATGATCAGTTTTATCGCATGGAAGTTGACATTGATGGAAAAGCGGTTGCAATATCCGACATATCGAGGACAAAAAAAGCATCGATAGACCTTCCGCCTTTAACCATTGGGATCCACTCAGTCAAGCTTCTCTGGCTGAACCCTCCAAAAGGCCAGAAAAGCGATTATGAGGGGTCGGTCAAGGTTCTTCCCGGACAATAAAAACGAAGGAAAATCATCCATGAGAAAAAGAACACTGGTCGGTTTTTTTGCATTTGGCACAATAGCCCTGCTGGCAGGATGCGCAAACTCTCTGGAACCTCCGGTAATCGTTGGAGGGCTTAAATTTCCCAAATCCCCTCCCCCTGACAATACCTCCCAGGGCATCTCTGTCTGGCTCCTTCCCGTAACGGACACTGGTAACGGAAAAAGACTCGGAACCCTCTTCCATGCTCTCGGGAGCAGGTCCCACTTGCTTGTCAGGGAGTCCCTCTCTCAAAGCATCCAGAAAAAAATCGAGCAGGACCTTGTTGACGAGGGATTCTCGGTACAAATGGCCAAAACATCAAACCACCCTTTGACCGTTTCTGTTTCCATTGAAAAGATCGAAGACAGGGTTTCGGCTGCACCACTCAACGTCCGCCAAAAGGCAGTTGTCATTTTAAGCTACAAGATCATTACACGATCATCCGATGGCACGACCCGGTCAATGTCGGGAACAATAACCCGACATCAGTCGCCGACACCGGATGCGCTCTTCCATCGCAGCACCCCTCCGTCACTCATTGGATCGATGGTCGATGATGAAATCAGACACGAACTTATTCCAATGATTCTCCGGACAGGAAAGGAGTCTTCATGAGCCCGATTACCCCTCCCATGAAGAACTCGACAGCAATTGGACTGACAGCTCTTTTCGCATTGGTAGCCTTTGGTATTCTCATCTCGCTTCCGGAAAAAAAAGTTGCAAGGGAGAGCTCACAGGACCTTTCAAGAGTTTTTCCCCTTGCATCCGGAAAAACACTTTTTGAGGAATCATGCGTGCAATGCCATACTCTTCCTGTTTTCAGCACACATACCCCAGACCAATGGAAAGTCCTTGTCAAAAAAATGAACCGCTATATGGAACAAACTGGAAAAAAATACCTTTCCGCTGACGAGACAGACGCCGTTACCAGCTATATTCTGTCGAACATCTCAACGAAGCACTGAATCACCCAAACAAACCAGGATCTCCCCGGTCCGGCACCAGAAGAGGGAGAAGGGATTCCCGAGGGAATCCCTTCATTGCCTTCTTGGGTCCGATTCCCTTTGAAGTCAGCAATACCTTGAAGACTCTCCCCATCTGAAGGGGATGAAAAAGCGTCGACGCCGCAATAACTTCTTCCTTGCTTAATTGATTCTCCTGAAGGACCTGGTCAATCCCAAGCGCAATAAGGTAGGACATCTGGTCGCTATACCCCTCAAACCGATGCCCCAACTCAACAAGGCGCTTCATAACCCCGCTGAAATCGACATGTGCAGTAAGGTCGATGCTTCCTGCCGGATGATCGAAGACCTGGTCGATCAACTGGTGGTCCTTGAATCCCCTGATCGTTCCACGACTCCTTCTCTGTGAGTATTTTTCGGAAGCGCTGTCCCCGTAATCGATCCATAGCATAAAACCCCGGTCCAGAATGGAATCGAGCTTACCCAGAACAGAAATGGCATCAATCGAAATGTCCGTTTCGCACCCTTCCGGCAACTCGACACCGATCCAGTCAAGGTAGTTGACGATATCCCGATTGACAAGAGGCTCATAAGAATGTCCAAGAACCCTGTCCGCGTCGACCTCGACATAAACCTCCTCCAGCCCACCTCCTGCCATCCTGATCCAGTGGGCAGGAAGAGCATCAAGGAATTCATTTCCAAGAATAACTCCATCGACCTTCTCCACCGGAAGGCTATTCATCTCCATCCAGACGGGAGCATTTTTCAAAGACAGGCTTGACAGCCTCTTGAATTGCTGCTGCCTTAAAAATGGGCTTGTCTCGATCATCATGGGACAAACCCGTTCAAAAAGATGAGGATGGAGCAGTTTTATGCAGGTGAGAACTGAACGCATCATCGTCCCATTGCCGGGCCCTGCCTCAATCAGATAAAATTTCTCCGGATTTCCGAGATAATCATCAAGCTCTATGATCTGTTCCGATATAAGGAGAGAGAAAACGGGACTGACCTCAGGAGCAGTGATAAAGTCACTCCCGGACAAACCGATTTTAGCCCGACACGTGTAGTACCCTATATCCGGATCAAAAAGGGACCATTCCATATAGTCCCGAAAAGCCATCGTCCTAATAGCCATATTTTCCGGCTCCATAGAGAGGTTCAATGCTTCTTATACGATTATTATTTTTTCTCATGCTCATTCCTGGAATACTGATTCTTCTAAAATTTCTGCGCCCGGGAACCGCACACAAGACTCCGACATTACAATCTGCCGCACTCCAGAGAGATCCTGTTTGCGGAACTTTTGTCGACCCGGAAGCCCCATCGACACTGAAGGCGAAGTCTGAAAACGGCACACTCTACTTTTGCAGTTCCGATTGCCAGGAAAAGTATACAAGGAGCCATTGAGTTTGAATGAAGAGCAGTACGCGAAGCATTCGAGACAGTCCATCAATAAAATCCTTAAAGCTCTTTCACCAAAAGAGCTCATCTCCCAGGAGATTCCATCCCGACCAGAAGAACTTGGACTGAGAGACCCTCTTTTTCTGCTGTCAATCGGGAAAGCCGCCGCAGAAATGACCGAGGCGATTTCCGGTCGATGGCGAATACCTGCTGAAAAGACTTTAACATTAATTCCACAGGGATCTGTACCACCGAAAAACTATCCAGCCCTCACCGGTGAACACCCTTTCCCCGGACCTTTGAGCATTGAATCCACAAAAATTGTTCTGGAAAAGATCTCATCACTTCCCACAAGAACAGCTCTCATTGCGGCGATTTCCGGAGGAACATCAAGCCTGCTTGCAGCACCAGTCAGTCCAATCACCCTGGAGAAAAAAGTTCAAGTCATTGGTTCATTGATGAAAAAAGGCCTGCCGATTGAAGAGATCAACCAAGTCAGGACAGCTCTCTCCAGTGTCAAGGGCGGAAAGCTTCTGGACTTTTTCCATGGATCAGAATCATTAACCATAATTCTCTCGGACACTCCGGGTATGCCATCCTATATGGTCGGATCAGGACCGACCATCCCCTCCGACTTGGGAAACAGAGCCACTGCAAGCAATATCCTGAAATCGCTTGATATCGACTGCAAGATCCCAAACCCATCCCGAAGAGTTGCCTCTGCCAGAAACACTTCTCTCCTGCTCCATGAACCGATTGTGATCGGAGACTCCCGAACAGCCATTTTGAGATCCAGCGGGATCCTTGAGGTGCCCAATACAGACATCCATATCTGGTCAGATAAAATAAAGGGCGAGGCACAGACTGTTGGCATAACACTTGCGTCTCTCATGCTTTACGACAGACGACCCTCTGGAAACAATCAACTTTTTATCGGATCAGGAGAGACAACTGTCTCGATAGGAACAAGTAACGGAGAGGGTGGACGAACGCTCGAACTTGCATTGTCAATCGCCCAAACACTCCATGACGGAGGGCTCCATTCATTTGTTGTCGGAGCATTGGCAACAGATGGAATCGACGGCAACTCAGGACTTGCAGGATGTATCATTCCCGGATCCGGATTCGGAAAACTAAAACAATTCCATATACAAAATGCATTAAGAAGTCATAATACAAAGCCTGTTGTTCAAAAAACAGGGTGGGCGATCAAAACCGGAGCGACCGGAACCAATCTGAATGACCTTTTTTGGGTCTTCTTGCCTGAAAATGCTTAGAAAGGAGCAGCAATGAATCAGAGAAAACTGGGTTACAAAACGGCTATCCTCGTAGCCGCTGCCGCCGGATTCATTATCGCAACAGGAAGTAGCGCCGCGTTCGGAGCTGATGGGGAATATCCTGTTGCATACTGGGGACAAACCCATCGGCATTTTGCCCTTCAGATCTACCACGCCCTGACACCGGCTCAACTCAGGGAGATTTGCACCCATCCCGCGTCAACAAAAGACCTGATCAAATCCCCTTCACTAAAAACAGCATGGGAGCAGTTTCATCAAAAAAAAAGGGCGGCTTTTTGTAAAAGCCACCCCGAAAAAACATGGAAATTGCTGGGAGAATCGCCCTACTTCATGCTCCCCCCACCAAGAGAGGGAGACCAGAAATAAAGAGGTGTAGGACCAAGCTTTTTAAGCGCTGGAATAAGAAGGGATGGATCAGCCACCGGAGACCCTACAGGGCTTGATTCACCAAACAGTCCTGTTCCGGACAAAAAGGGCTCCCGATAGCGTACAAGCTCAAACTTACTGACGTGCATGACTCGCTCGAGGTGGGTGACCAAGTCCTCCCTGTAACCGATCCTGTCGACAAGATGAAGCTTGATAGCCTGTTTGGCGGTGTAAACCCTCCCATCAGCGATCGGCTTCAGCTGCTCCGGAGCAATCTGCCGGCTTTTCGAGACAACTCCCAAAAACTGCCCATAGAGGTCTCCCACCAGATCCTGAAAGATTTGCTGATCCTTGCTCGACATATGCCTGAAGGGAGAGCCCATCTCTTTTTCGTCCCCCGACGTAATTGACCGGTCGGTAACCCCAATCTTCTTCATCAAACCGGTAACACCAACATTGAAAACAACAACGCCGATGCTCCCTACAATACTGGTCGGATGAACCCAAACCTCATCTGCACCCATTGCAATATAATAAGCACCAGAAGCCCCTATGTCCTCGACAAGGGCAAAAACAGGGATGGGATGTCTCTGGCGGAATGAACGGATCATATGATAAATACGGTCTGAGGCTGTCACAGATCCCCCGGGGCTATCAATCAGGAAGATGACACCCCTGACGCTCGGATCATGTTCCGCCTTTTTCAGCATTGAACGCGTTGCAGTAACAGTGTCTTCCCGTCCACCTAAAAACGGGATTCCCTTTTGAGCCCTGTCTCCGATAAATCCGTCAATGGGGATGAGCAACAATTTATCCGGAGAACCTTTTCCAGAAACGATTTCCTCCGTCAACCCGTTACTTTGCGGCAGCAGGTTTACCGTAATGCAGGATGTCTGGACCAAAAGCCCTAAAAAGAACAAGGATCCCAGAATTTTTTTTCTAAAGCACACATGCCCCCCCATCTCCAGAATATTCCCTGGAATCAAGATACGTTGTCACGGAATCGGTTGGAGAACCAGAACACACCAAAAGGTCTTAAAACACCATTGGCTACCGGTAATTGGTGAACTGCAAATCAATACCAAAGTCCTTGTTCTTGAGAATCTGGATAACCTCCTGAAGGTCATCCCTGGATTTTCCGGAAACACGCACGGTGTCTCCCTGAATCTGCGGCTGAACCTTCAATTTGGTCCCCTTGATCTCCTTGACAATTTCCTTGGCATTTTCTGAAGACAATCCCTGTTTGAAACGAATACGCTGCCTTGCTGTCCCACCCAATGCCTCCTCAACCTTTTCCTTGTCGAGATTCTTCAGGGAAATCCCCCGTCTGAGACATTTCGAGTCTAGGATTTCATTGACTGATTTTAACTTGTGAACATCCTTGGCTTCAAGGATCAGATCAGACTTGTCCCATTTGACCTCGGATTTTGAGTCCTTGAGGTCAAATCGCGTGAGAATCTCCTTATTGGTCTGCTCCACAGCATTTTTGGCTTCCTGCATGTCAACCTTGGAAACGATATCAAATGACATTTCCGATGCCATATTAACGCTCCTTTCCTTTCCGAGCTTCTGCCGGAGAAATCCGGAAAACTAATCTTTCTGAAATTGCCTGACGGAAATATATAACATCAATAGTCCGAAGAACATAATAATAAATATATCCCGGTAGACAGAATAGTAAAAAGTTCCCAGCAGTATTCCCCTCATCAGATCAACCCCATATGTCAATGGATCCATTTGAGAGAGAACAGATAACCATGTTGGCAACTGATTTAGGGGGAACATCGCACCTGAAAGAAAATAGATGGGTAGAACAATAAAGTTCATAAGCACCATAAACCCTTGGCTTGAACTCATTCTCGCGGACAAAGCAATTCCCATTGCTGTTTGGGAGAGGGAAACAATCAGCATGACTCCCAACATGAAGAAAATCTGTCCAAAAGAAGGGTAAATCTTCAAAAAAGGAGCCAGCGCCAACAAAAAAATTCCCTGAATCAGGCTATTTGATGCTCCTCCGAGAATCTTGCCGACAACAACCGCTGTTCGAGAAATGGGAGCAACAAGCACTTCCTTCAGGAATCCCATCTCCCTATCCCAGACAACGGCCATCCCGGCAAAGGAAGAGGTAAACAATATACTCATCAGTACAATTCCCGGGAAAATAAAAATTTGATAATTTGTTCCTGAACCTTGAGGCACAACTCTTCCCCTAAGCCCACCCCCCAAAACAAACAGAAACAATAGTGGCTGAATAAAAGAACCTACAAGTCGTATACGGTCTCGCCAGAGCCTGATCACATCACGTAGCCAAAGTGTATAGATACCCCTTAAATCTCTCAGAAATGGCCCCGTCGAATGGATTTTTTGATCAATATCAGAGATAAGCTCGATTGTTAATTGCGATTGAGGTTCCTGGTTTGTCATCCGCTGAATTTCTTCCATTCTTGCTAAAGCATTCAACCATTCATAAGGCAACAAGGGGACTGTTGAAGAACCATTCTCACAAATTCACCGGTTATCGATACTTCCATCATCCCCTGTGAGAGAAATAAAAACATCATCTAGTGTTGCAGTTCCTATTGAGAAACCGGTTAAAACGGGTGGCAGGCTTTGGAGAAAGACTGCCGGAGATGAAACGTTGACCGGCATAGGGAAACGTAATAACGATTCGGATTCGAGAGAAAAGCGAGATATCCCATAAAGCATATTCAACGTCGTTTTAAGAGATTCCAAAGATTCCGGTGGAAATTCGATTGTCACAAGGGATGGACCAAGGCTTGCCTTCAGGTTGGCTGGGTGATCAAGAGCAACAATTTTGCCCTTGCTCATGATTGCAACCCTGTCTGCCCCATCCGCTTCCTCCAGATAATGCGTAGTCAATAAAATAGTCATCGACCACTCCCTCCGGGCTTCATGAATATAATGCCAGATATCCCTTCTACTTTTCGGATCAAGACCGATTGTAGGTTCATCAAGAATCAGGAGGAGAGGGCGATGCATCAAACCCCTGGCAATCTCAAGCCTTCGCTTCATTCCTCCGGAAAATGTCCTGATCAGGGAGCTTCTTCTGTCCCAAAGGTCTACCATTTTCAATAGCAGCTCTGATCTCCGCAGCCTGTCTACAGGAGACATTCCGTATAAACGTCCATGAAAATCCATATTTTCCTGGGCACTCAGGCGATCATCAAGGCTTGGATCCTGGAAGATAACGCCAATATGTTGCCTGATCCCATGAGGATCCTTCCGAACATCTATCCCATTAATCAGCACATTTCCTGATGTCGGAGACAATATTGTGGAAAGGATTGAAATAGTGGTTGTTTTTCCAGCCCCATTAGGACCAAGCAATGAAAAAAACTCTCCTTTTTGCACATCAAAGGAAATTGAATTCACCGCAGTGATCTTCTGGCCTTTCTGAATATATTCTTTTCTGAGATCACTGACATGAATCATTTTTTTTCCTCAAAGCATTACCTTATTCGAGCCATTCCAATTGAAAAGCCCCCTCCACCGTCAGGCGAAGGGGGCTTTTCTAGATAGGAAAAGATTTTTTTAGTTATGGAATGAGACTTTCTTGAAAGCTGAATCCGGAAAAACTCCGATATTGCCCTTTGTAATCGGAATCGGAACAGGTCTTCCCTGGCTTCTTTCAACAGGCAGGTATTTTTGTGGAATCGTGATAACGGAAGGATCAACCAATCCCAAGACCCAAACAGTAAGAGCTGTCGTCTGCTCATCCGTCAGATGGAAATTGGGCATGATCGTTGGTGGAACCTTGAATGCCGGAATACCGGGAGAAATACGTCTGGGGTTTTTAAAATGTTCCCATTCCCACTCTCGTTCCGATCTGATTCCGTTTACGTACTCAAACATGTGAACGTTATAGAATCCAAGCTCTGTTCTTGAACCAAAGCCTGAAAGGTCTGGAGCCAGAACTCCATGGAGATTGAACTGGGCCATCATATGACAGGAACCACAACCTTTTTCCTTGATGGTCCTTTTTGCAAGGTTCAAATAGGGTGTCATTGGTGGATTGACACCTTCACTATATAGATCGGTATGGCACTTGGTACAGGATGCCTCCGAAAATGGACCCACCTTTGGCTGATAGTTCAGCGTTACGTTAAATCCATGGGCTTCCTTCACAGTGGTTGCCATGCCATTTCCGTCGTGACAAACGGTGCAACCAAATTTTTCAAAAGGATGCTTTGACATAAATCCCGACAAATCCGGATGTGCAGTAAAGGGCTCCGGCATATCCTTGAAAATGGGAATATTGATGCCCATGTGGCATGTCTGACATCGGTCGGCCTTATTGAGGATCGTATTCCATGTCTGAACAACCTGTAATGGAGTATTTGCAATATCCGGCTTGTTCGTTTTTTTAGCCAGAATCTTATAGAAATGGCTTTGATAGGACATCCACTCCGGATGGGAATCCTTATACATTTCAATGGCGACCATCACACCGACAAAGATCGTCGAAAAAAGAAACATCGCATATATTTTCATCTTCATGATCGAATTCCCCTTTCTTGATCATTGGAAGACGAATCCTTGCGAAGAGGATGGCCTTCTGGGTAAAAACTGCCCTCCTGCCATTTCTGAAACCAGATAACCAGATAATAAAAAAATGCCGTTCCAAACAAGAGTACAAGAGATATCCCAATCCTGTACGGGAATCCAAAAACCTGCTCGATCCAAGGAGCATCAAAGAAACTGTGTATTGATCCCATTCAACCTCCCTGTGGGGCGGGGAGTATATCCCCACCCTTTGTTTTGCTTCTTACACGTGAAAACGAGACCACAAATTGGGTCAAACATTAATCCAGGGCGTTACGACAATATACTTGATGTTGAAAAGAAGTCTCAAAACGATTTTTAGAGCGACGCCCATCATGGACAGAAAGAAAATCATGAAGGTGATATAGCGTCCTGCCCCCATTGAATCGTAAAACTTTCGCATGAACATATAGGGGATAAGCATACCCAATGCAAAATACCCAAGGAAGATGACATCGCAGAAACCCTTCGCCACATCTTTTGATACATGAAGCAGATTGACAAAGACAATATGCAATGGAACCAGTGTCACCAAAGCCGGATTCATATGGGCAAGCTTGTCACTCCATGGCCAATACCATTGCCAGTCCAGACCTCTCAGGTAAGTTCCGATCACAATGGTAATCCACCATAGGGCAAATCCAAAGGAATAATTGAAGACTGCAAATTTTCTTTCTGTATAAGTGTAATACCCAACACCCTTTGGGTTTGTATCAACATAGGGAAAAATCATCAACCCGACAATAATCATGCCCGGAAGAACAACACCTGCATACCATGGATCGAAATACACCAGAATTTCCTGGAGTCCGAGAAAGTACCAGGGAGCTCTCATTGGATTTGGCGTAGTCGAAGGATCCGCCAGAGACCTGAGCGGAGCATGCTCAAACTGAACTAAAAGAATTAAAGCTGCTGTTACCAGTAATGCACAGATAAGTTCGATCATGATCAGGTTGGGCCAAGTGTAGACAGTATCTTCCGGTTCCTTTCGGACGATCGGAGATGCTCCCTTCATCAACTCAACTAGACCGTAGGATTTTTTTGCATCCCTCGGAAATATTTCTCTCACTGCCTTGTTTTCCATAAGATTATCCTCTCCGAAACGCTATTACTCTAACGGCACAGTCAAAACTCCTCAGCGAGGACTTTACAAGGGTCCTGAAAAACCGTCTTTCCGAATTCTCCAAAAGTGAACAGCAAGAAAGACCGTCACAACCAATGGAAGGACCACACAATGGAGCACATAAAAACGGATCAGGGCA
This sequence comes from Nitrospirota bacterium, assembly GCA_021844645.1. The sequence goes on along the minus strand of JAKBTA010000001.1, from coordinate 57,319 downwards.
TTTTGGCCAACAACCGTGCCACCGATCATCATGAACATCAGGTCGTTTGTTGGATTAACACCAAGCTGTGCGCCCCAGGGTCCATTCTGACCGATAAAGGGTGTGTAAGAAGCCATTTTTGTTCCAACGGTAACAGCCCAGTAAGCAAGCTGATCCCATGGGAGAAGATAACCAGTCCAGCTCAGGATCAGTGTGTTGACCAGGAGGACCACACCGACAACCCAGTTGAACTCCCTGGGAGCCTTATAGGCCCCCGTCAGGAACACCCTTGTCATATGCAGCCAGACAAACAGAACCATTCCATGCGCTGCAAAACGGTGAAGATCTCGCATCAGGTTTCCACCAAAAATCACAAACTGAATATCCTTGATATTCTTGTAAGCAAGACCGGTGTAGGGCGTGTAGTAGAACATGAGCCAAATCCCTGTGACCGCCAGCATGATGAAAAGGAACAGGGTAATACCTCCGAGACAGAAGGTATATCGCATTCTCAGAGCAGTCCGGCGGACCTTCACAGGGTGAATATGGAGGAAGATGTTGCTAAATACGACATAGGCCTGATTCAGCTCATTATCAGGATAGCCATGCCTGAAAACAGACTTGAACAGCTGAGTCTGAACAACCTTTTCTTTCATCTTTTCCAGCATCAAATATCCTTTCCCTTTAAAAAAGGAATGTTTTTAATGTGTACTTGCAACGGCAAACTTGATTCTGAATCGACAGACCTAACAAAGAAGCCTGTTTGACGAACAGGAAGCCCCCGACGGTGGAACATGCTCTATCCAGAAGGGATTAACTTCCTTGACTTTTTCCTTCACCCAAAGTCCCTGGGGAGTCTGAGCCGGATTTGGATCGAGTCGAATAACGGTATTCACAACCAAAGCACCATCGACAGGATCCTTTGTGATCTGTCCTCTCCAGAGAGTTCTTGGAGCCGGACCTCCGCGTACATTTCCGTGAACATCGTAAATGGAACCGTGGCATGGACATCTAAATCGCTTTTGGTCCGGGAACCAGTTTGGAGTACATCCCAGATGGCGACAGATGGAAATCATGTTGTAGATTCCCCTCATGTTTCTCACAACCCAGAAACGGCCTTTCAACTTCCAGCGCTCATCAACACCCAGACCATACTCCGTAACGTGACCGATCTTAAAAACTGTCGGTGGCTCATAAAGGATCGGAGGGAAAAGGTATTTGTAGGCTGCGAAGGTAGAGCCAGCCAAAGTTGCACCAACAACTCCCCAGCCGGCTGCCAACATGAACTTCCTGCGACTTTGCTCGGTTGGGCCTAGCACACCAGAATTATTGTTCTGGGATTGATCTGCGACACTACTCATGTATGGGTTACCTCCTGTTTGATTTCCAGGTGTTCCATTGTGATGGCACCAGTTGGACACCTCTTGGCGCACAAGCCGCATCTGATACATCGGGCACCATCCCAAATCATGGCGGTAGAACGACTAAGCTCTTGAAGAACTTCGTTTTCTCCAAGACGAGCCTTCTCGACTCCAATGAATCCACTCAACACATCTGCAGACTTGGGGATATCAAGATCCACTTCCGACAAAGGAATCATTTTCAGTGCAAACTCAGGACATACATCGACGCATCCACCACACATGATGCATTTTTCCCCAACAAAGATTGGGTTAACATGGCAGGTCAAACACCTCGATGCCTGGGTGCGGGCCTCTTCTTCCGTGAAAGAAAGCTCCGCCAGCTCAAAATTTGTACGACGGAATTCCGGTTTCAACAGCTGGGGATTTTGTCTGGGAATCGTATAGTATCCATCCACATTGAAATCGACCGGCCATACAGGGGTCGGAGCACCTCTATGTTCAATCGCCGTTGAAATACCAAAAACAGTTTTCGGTGTTTCCTTTTGACTGATATAGCGATGAACAGATGCTGCAGCAGATTGTCCAGCAGCGATCGCTTCAATGAAAATACGTGGCCCTGTCACCACATCACCGGCGGCAAACACACCGGGAATTCCTGTGCTCATATCACTCATGTTCGCCCGGATCACACCGTTGCGACCAATAATTGAGTCATGCTCGCCTGAAATAAATCCAGTATCAATCGACTGACCAATGGCCAGAATAACCGAATCAACCGGAACGACAATCAAGTCTTCTTCGTTATAGACCGGACTGAAACGACCCTGGTCATCAAAAACGGATTTCACGCCAACAACCTCAATGCCTTCAACCGAAGAGGTTCCGACAATGCGACGGGTTCCCCTGCGAGGGAGAAAATGCACGCCCTCATCGACTGCATCCTCAATTTCTGCATCGTCAGCCGGCATTTCAGCCCAATCCTCAAGCGCAATAACAGTGACAGACTCGACACCCGGAAGGCGCACAGCCGTCCTGCAGACGTCCATGGCAACATTACCCGCACCAACGACAGCCACACGTGGTCCCAGAGGAACTGGGTCATGATGAATATAGACAGATTGAAGAAATGGAAGGGCTGAATAGGTTCGCTGAAGATCCTTGCCTTCAAACGGTATTGGGCGGGAGCCCCATGCCCCGGAAGAAATGACAACAGACCTGAATGACTTATAGATTTCCTCAAAGGAGATATCTTTTCCGACTTTTGTACTTAACCGGACCTCGACTCCCATGCTCAGAATCGCCTCAATCTCGGCCTGGAACAAAGGTCTCGGCAGACGGTACTCGGGAACAAGGTAGAAAAGGCCACCCAATTTAGAGTTCGCCTCAAATATTGTAACCCGGTAGCCAAGGCGGGCCAGGTCGTGAGCGGCACTTAGACCGGCAGGTCCTCCACCGATGATTGCAACCTTTTCTCCCGTCGCCCTGCCATACGGGACACCAGGAGCGGTCGAATAACGAAGCGTCGCCGCAGGATCAAGAACAGCCTCGACGCCAAACTTCTCAGTCACGAATCTCTTCAGTGCCCTGATCGCAACAGGCCGGTCAATATTTCCACGGGTACACGAGGCCTCACAAGGAGCATTGCAGACCCACCCGCAAACCGAAGCAAAGGGATTTGGTCCCCTGGCAATCGCGTAGGCTTTTTCATACTCTCCCGAGCGGATGGCCTGCACATAACCACCAGCATCCGTACCAACCGGACACGACTTCCGGCAAGCCACCTGATCGGAATAGTAATTATACTCTGGAATATGGAGCTTATACTTTCCTTTCATTTATCTAACCTCCGCCCTTAAGACCCCTGGGCCAGACAAGCTTATGTCGATATATGACTTGGAGGAGGAGATAGTACTCCCCCCTCGGGGACAGCGCCCTTACATTTCACTTTTTAAATCTGGTGCGATTTGTCACGCAGGATCTTCTCTATTGGCTTTTTTAGTTCGGCGGTTATAGCACTTAAACATGGAAGATGTCAAGGCACCATCTGAGCGAGTTTGACAAGCTCTTTGACAAAGATCCACCTTCCATATCTAATTTGATCAATCCTGATATTTTCGCTTGCGAGCTGTTCCTTGATGAAAAATGGAATGATCCATGAACAGATTTTTCTCGATACGATACAGATACTCGCGATATTTCTGGGAATACCGACCAAAGCTTTCCATGAACGGCATCAAAATCCCCTTTTCATTGAACACCAGAGTTGATCTTGTCGCATGACTGCCCTATCCTTCCCCGGTCCGGAATTTTTATAGCTGCCTCAGGTTTGTCCTACTACCCGCAACCATCACTCTTCTGAGAATATCGTACCATGGCTGCACCACTGCCAAACATGAGAAACGTTTGTAGTGTGGGCTTTTTGGGGACTGCCCCGAGACTCTAGCCCGAGTCTCAAAATAGTCAGGGAAACGTTATAGTCCCTATTCTTTCGAACCGGGGATAGCCCGTATCGAGAAATGACCGTTCCTTCTTCAATGCCGGGAGTGTGTTCTTCTGTCCGGAATAAGACGAAATACCGTACCACTCCCGGGCGTTTTTCCTGTACTCCAGAAAATGCTTGTAGAGCCAGCGACACTCTTCCAACTGTTGATCGAGAACAGTTTCCTGCTTGCGAGTCGGATACAGCCGATACCTGAACGCGTTATGCATATGGGTCAACAGGATAATAAGAAGACTCTTGTTATCACGATCGGGCACTACTGTTTTTTCATGATCCATCGTAGAATACTGAGATTATTTTACAGACCGTTCCGAATTGCCTTCGTACCCTTCTTCGGAGACCGAATGATGAAAAACACTCCCATTTCGCGAGTGGGGATCCTTTGCAAGCCGCATCGCTCAGAAGCGATCAGATCGATTCTGAGTGACTTGCTCCCCTGGCTGAGATCAAGAGGCGTTACCCCCTTGCTTGATCCTGAAGGAGCGTTGCTTCTTCGCCACGAGATTTCCTGCTCACGGGAAACAATCAAAGATGAGAGCGAAGTAGTCCTGGTCTTAGGAGGGGATGGCACGCTTCTTTCAGCGGCCAGACTGCTTGCGGGAACACAGATTCCCATTCTCGGAGTTAACCTTGGCAACCTTGGATTTTTAACAGAAGTCCAATCAACTGAATTATTGGAGGTTCTCTCCCGAACTCTGCAGGGAGATTATTCGATTGAAAACAGAATCATGCTGCAGGTCCGGATCTTTCGCAATCGGATAGAGCAGTCACAGACCCATGTATTGAATGATATCGTTATCAATAATGGATCCATTGCCCGATTGATCGAGTCGGACATCTACATGAATGCGCAGTTTGTCACCTCCCTTAAGGGCGACGGAGTCATTTTCTCCTCCCCGACCGGATCGACAGCATACTCCCTGTCAGCAGGTGGTCCCATCCTTTACCCTGGCATGGATGGGATCATCATAACTCCAATTTGTCCCCATACACTGACACACAGACCCATCGTCATTCCCGGGGCTGCAACACTTGAGATCCTGATTAAAAAAGGCGATGAATCGGTAACAGCAACACTTGACGGACAGGTTGGACATTCATTAAAGGTTGGAGACATGATTGAAATTACAAGATCACCTCATATAACAAAGCTGATCGTAAATTCGGAAAGAAACTACTTTGAAGTTTTAAGGGACAAGCTCAAATGGGGGGACACCTGACCTCCAAAAAATATCTTATTCATAACCTTATATCAGTCCAGGATAATTTTTTAAAGATTCCTCTTCAAGGAAGATTGAATCAGGCACAAAAACAGGAAGGAGTAGCGGAAGCATCGCCCCGACAGTACGGACCCAGGGCTTCCGCGATATCAAAAATGATGAAAGAATTTTCAAGCCCGCAGGATATCATACAGAACATTCAGGAAAGATATCTTGAAAAATCTGGCGTCACATCAACGCTTCTGGGAGAGATAGCAACGGACAATGGGCCCTGCCCCTTCATTCGACTGAAAAGAAAATCCGGAATAGGTTTGCCAAAGATCCTGCTGTCGGCGGGCATTCACGGAGATGAACCTGCCGGCCCTCATGCAGTCATGTCCCTTCTCCAGAAAATATCCGACGGAACAATAATCCTGCCCAAGGTCAATCTCGATATTTTCCCGCTGATCAATCCATCCGGTTTTTTGAGAAGAACCAGAACCAACCAGCAAGGAAAGGACCTGAACAGGTGCTTCTCAACAGGACATCCTCCCAAAGAAATAAGGCTGATGATGGATTACCTGAAAAACCGCGAATATGACCTGTCAGTGGAATTTCATGAGGATATCGACACAAAAGGCTTCTATCTTTACGAACACCAGCCTGTTGATATGGCAGGGTCCAGAACCAGGGCATGGGGAGCAGAAATAACCACTCTTTTAAGAAAGCAGGGATTTCCGATCAATGAAAGTCCTGTCATCGAGGGAATGCCCGCCGTTGATGGCGTGATTTCTCCCAGAAGGAAAAGACGATCCTTCTTTAGAAGACATGGGTGGCCACAGGCATTTTATATGCACAAACATGGCACAAAGCGTACCCTGACACTTGAAACACCGCCCTGCCTTTCTCTCGAAGACAGAACAAAAATGCATATCGAGGTCTTTCTTTTTGCATTAAAAAAACTCTCGGGTGACGCCACATGAAATGCGGAATCACTCCATCAGGGGACAGGGGGAGGCATAACAGGACTGATGAGCTGACCAATTCCCGCGATTCCATTGAGGGTCAGGGAAAAACCATAAGTCGTCTGGACAGGAAGCGGTGCAGGCTCAATCACCATCGAATACATTAAACCAAAACTCCAGCATGCCCCCTGATACCCCGCTGACAGAACCTCCATCTGAATGCCACCTGCAGGTCCGGGATCAAGATCATCATAATAGGCAACCGATCCATACAAACCAAGGCTTGTCGAAACCCCGATCGAAGGGACCAAAAAAGTGGCGCTCGTAGGCTGATAATATCCTTCGGTAATCGCGAGAGGGGTAAAGTAATTGCCCACCATCGGAACAGTTCCCGCCCTATAACTTGTCTCGCCAATCTGGAAAAGAAAGTTAATCGCCTCCGGCATGACTGCCGCCTGATTGAAAATCATTGACAGATCCTCTGTGGGTAGAACTCTTGAGGTCTCGTCATAAAACGCCTCTCCATAAAACGATACCGGGTCAGATGGAAGGAGATGCGCCTCAAAAAGGATCGGACTGAAAGGACCGGACAGATTGACAAACGGATTGGAGAGAGTCGTCCCACCATAGAAGGTCGGGGCCGTGTTCGTCGAGTAAGAATCCAGAATAGCCTCCTGCGCAACCTTGAAAGACAGGATCTCACTCGTTCCTGATTGTCCATCATAAAAAAACCGGTTGGTTATACCGTAATAGGCCGCATTAAGACCTGGAATATTGTCGGACCACCCATTCTGGATAATCGCGGACTCATTATTCTGCGGAGAATATTCATAGTCTCCGTTCAGGACAACCTGATGGGTAATAGTCCCGCCCCCAAGATACGATGGAAGAGAAAAATCTCTTTCAAAGGCACTCCTGACAGCAATTCCCCCATTTGGAACAGTCTGGCTATAAGGACTCGGGGAGCTGTTTCCCTCGCTGTAAAAGGACTGAAGGACCCCACCGTGGGGAGAAATCTCAACAGCACCATCCCCAAGGGAAAAACTTCCACTCATATGAGGAAACAACAACCCTCTCTGCATTAAAATCGGCCCGGACATAAAGTCCACCCCCGACAAAAAGCTCGAAAAATAAAATGGAGTTTCTCCAAGGCGATAGTCCATGATGGCAAAATCTCCTTGTGGAAGCTTTGAGACTGTCGTGTTGGGACCCGGGAAAATATCCTCGTTGTAGACACCGATGAGGTTAACTTCGCTATTATCCTGATAGTAGTTCGCATAGATTGAGGACATCATTTGCGGGTTAAAACTTGCCGTACTCCCGACACTCATCAACTGGTAAAAATCCTGAGCACTGACGAAGTTGATATTCCCCATCAAGTTAAAATCCTGCCCGGAATAATTGTAGAGATCCTCAGTCTGCGTAATATTTGTCCGAAGCCCCAAGCTTGGATCATTGACTGCCTGCTGACTGTAAGACAAGAGCAGGTTCTGATTCTGGGAAAACGACTGCCGGTACGTTAAGCCTTCCCCAACACCGAAATTGCTCATGTCATCCACGGTAAGCATCAAATCATAGGACGGATCAAGATCCCAGAACAAAGAATCCTCGAAAACAAGCCCCTGAATCGAATTATAATTTCCAAACGGCATCAGCAGCCCCGTTTTTCTTGAAACAACAGGAAAGGAAAAGTAGGGGAGATAAATCGCAGGGAGACCTTTGATATTGAGTATGTCGTTAGAGCTGTCAAAGTGATCTCCAAGATAAAGATCAGCCGATCCAGTCTGCATCATCCAGCTTGGAGTCGAATCAGGGAGGCAGTTGCAGGTTGTGACGTTTCCGCTTACGACGTGATAATGATCAGAAGAAAGCTTGTCGATCACCTTTCCCGTAATATGGTAGGTATATTCTGCGCGCAACCCGTTCCCGGTATAAGGCTGAACAGTATCGACCGATCCATCGATCAGGTGAGCCTTCCCGTTTGAAAGGTTCAATCGAAGGCGCTTGGCCTTCATCTTTGTTTTTGGAGCACGAAGGTGGACATGGCCTGCAGCCCAGACAATATTCGTCTCGCGATTGATAATAACCTCATCCGCATTCAGTGAGATATTGCCTCTGGAAACATACGCATGTCCCACCGCATGAATCAGGTGTGTCTTTCGGTTAAATCTCAGGTGATCGGCAAGGACAACGACCTTGTCCTGCTGCTGATTTTTTTGGGGAGGAGGCGTGGCTGACTCGGTGGAATTCCCTGTTCCAGGACAAAACATAAGCCAGATCAGGGAAAAGAAAACGATAAAAACAGATTCCGAGAAAAACCTTCTCACGATCGTCTGTTGTCTTCGGGAGAATGTTCTCCTATGGGAAGCTCCGGCACCAATCCTGTCAGCTGTTTTCTGACCTCGCCAACCAGATACAGCGATCCCGCCACAACAACAGGCAAAGATCGTGCAAGAGCCCTTTCAATGGCTTCTCCCAACATATCATCAAGAGATCCGGATTTTGTCGGCAAGGTCTTTTTGACAGAAAAGATCCATTGTTCCAGTAACTCGGGAGGAACAGCCCTGGTTGAAGGTGGTGTCGTAAAGAACATGGAGTCCGCTGACCCTATAAGCTTTTCCAGGACAAGAGTCCAGTTCTTGTCATCAAGTATTCCAAAAACGTAGATCACTTTTTGATCTGAAGAGAAGGAGCTTCTGATTGTTTGCAAGAGGAATTCAGCCGCCTCAGGATTATGAGCCCCATCAAGATAGACCTGGGGTATATCCAGGACTTTTTCCCATCTTCCGGGATGAGTCACCTGGAGAAGAGAATGGGAAAGAGATTCCTCTCTGGGCAGTTTTCCCAAAACATCAAGCGTGGCCAATGCCAATGCAACATTTCCGATCTGATAATCTGCCACAAGGGAAACTGGAAGTTCCATTTCGCCTGAAGGTCCTTTATAGATAAAAATCCTTTTTGACTGGCTTGCCGGAGATACCCATCTTGCGAAAAAGTCTTGTCCCCAGATGATGGGAGTAAAACCCAACATTTTGGAATGCCGGCGGAATTCAGGCAACAGTTCATCAGGCAATTTTGCGACAAAAGGTTTGCCCGCCCGCCCGACAGCAACCTTTTCCGACAGGATCTGCTCAAGGGTATTTCCCAGTATCTGGGTATGCTCAAGAGAAATCGAAGTCAATACCGTTGCAATCGGATCGACCACGGAAGTTGCATCCCATCGGCCGCCCATTCCTGCTTCAAGAACTGCGGTCGTTATTCCTGACTGCTCAAAAAGGAAAAAGGCCGCACATGTTACTGCTTCAAAGAATGTAATTGGTAGAGCGGTTTCCTTGATGGATTCGTCAACGAAATTCAGTGTTTGAAGCCAGGAATCGACAGGGAGCATCCTCCCCTGCACCAATACACGCTCCCTCAAATCCGACAAGTGGGGAGATGTATATAAACCGACCGGAGATTCATTCGCAGCAAGAATGGTTGCCAGGATTGATGCCGTTGAGCCTTTGCCGTTTGAACCAACAACCTGGATGGAAGAAAAGCGAAGCTGGGGATTGCCAGCGTGAACAAGGAGGGACTTCACATTCTCCAGTGTCGGATGTATGCCATGAAGGCGGAGACCATTTAAAAACCTGATAGCCCCCAATCGGTCATTGATGCTCAATCACGCACCGGGGCTTCGCCCTCAGGATCTCCCTCCGAGTGACACCTGGACGTTCCGCTTTGCCGAAAATGGCAAATCAGCAAAGAGAGTGTTTCCCGAAGTTTTCCTCTCTCAACAACCATATCCAGGAATCCATGAGACAAAAGAAACTCTGCCCTTTGAAATCCCTCCGGAAGCTGTTGCTTGATTGTCTGCTCAATAACTCTGGGACCTGCAAAACCAATCAGGGAACGCGGCTCGGCAAGAATGACATCTCCCAGCATCGCAAAACTGGCAGAAACGCCACCGAATGTTGGATCAGTCAAAACAGAGAAAAATGGAACGGCGTTTTCATGAAGACGGGAGATAGCCGCACTCGTCCTGGCCATTTGCATAAGGGAAAAAATCCCCTCCTGCATTCTGGCCCCACCAGATGCGGTAACCAAAATAAGCGGAATTTTAAGTTCAAGGGCCCGCTCAGCTGCTCTCACAACCTTTTCGCCAACAACAGACCCCATGCTGCCACCCATAAATCCGAACGAAAACACCCCAAGAACAGCCATGCGACCATTGATCCTGCAAACACCGATTCTGAGTGCTTCTGTCAGCCCGGTCTTTTTTTGGGCGAGTCTCACCCGCTCCGGATAACGCATGCTGTCGGTAAATTTCAAGGGATCGAGCGGTTCAATATTTCCGGCAAACTCTACAAATGAATCCGGATCAGCCAGCTGGGCTATCCGCTCATCAATGGTAATCGGAAAGTGATAATTGCACTTGGGGCAAACCTTTCCGGCCTTTTCCACTTCCTTCCGGTAAACAATCTGTCTGCACAGATGGCACTTGATCCACAGACCCTCAGGAATTCGAACCTTCCGTTCGACTTCCTGAACTTCAGGTATTTTTTTTTCAGAAGTTTTTTCTTTCGAATGAGATCGTGAAAGCCAACCCATATTATGACTCCTGATTCAATCTATTGATGAGGCGAAGAAGCCGCCACACTGGCCACCTCGCAAAATTGTCTCAACAGGTTTCCCCATGCAACCGGGTCCTTTTCTTCCTGAACCAACCTCGACCCGACAATAACTCCATCGGCAAAATCAAGAATTTTCTGAGCCATCTCAGGTGTCTGGATACCGAACCCCACGCAAACAGGCAGTTTTGTCCGCGCTCGGAGATCCCGAACTGATTCTTCCATAGTTGAAGACAGGGTCAAAGCTTTACCTGTCGTTCCCAGCAAAGATACAAAGTAAATGAATCCATCAGCCGTTGCAAGAATTTTTTTAATGCGAGGAAGACTTGTCGTCGGTGAAATGAAGGGAACCAGCGCAAGTCCGGCAGCTTTAAAAGATTCCCGGACCTCTTTAGCATCTTCAAACGACAAATCTGGGATAACAGCTCCCGCAACTCCTCCGACTCGAATAGACTCATCGATAAACTTATCGATTGTCATGGCCAAGAAGAGGTTGAAGTAAGTCATGATGAAAACAGGAGGCCTTTCTGAAAGAGGGATCGTTCCCAGAAAGGACAGAACATTTAAAAGTGATGTTTCATCGGAAAGCGCCCTGATTGCCGCTTTCTGGATAACGGGCCCATCGGCTGTGGGGTCAGAAAAAGGGATACCCAGTTCAACAGCCCATACGCCAGCTTTTCTGGCCTCGAGAAGGAGAGACCTCGTCACAGACAGGTCAGGATCCCCTGCCATCAGGTAAGGAATGATTTTCTTGCCGGACCGATCCTGTTTTTGAGAAGAACGGGATGTCATGAAAGAACCCCTCCTCTCAATCGGGCGACTTCCAGGACATCTTTGTCCCCTCGACCCGAAAGATTGATAATCAGGATCTTGCCCCGACCCATTTCCTTTGCCAGTCTGATACCGTAAGCGATTGCATGAGAACTTTCCAGCGCCGGGATAATACCTTCAAGACGGGAGAGGGTATCAAAGGCCTCCAGTGCCTCATCATCACCAACCATGTCAAAGTGAACTCGCCCGGTTTCAAAATAGTAGGCCAGTTCAGGGCCGACAGCCGAATAATCGAGTCCGGCGGAAACCGAGTGGGTCCTAAGGATCTGACCATCAGCATTCTGCAGGACAAAAGTCTTCGAACCCTGCAAAACGCCGATGCGCCCTCCCTGGAAACGGGCAGCATGTTCGCCGGCAGTCAAGGAACGGCCCCCTGCTTCAATCCCATACATTCTCACCGACTCATCCCCGACAAAATGGTGAAACAGACCAAGTGAGTTGCTCCCGCCCCCCACGCAAGCAACAAGGGCGTCTGGAAGACGTCCTTCTTTTTTCATGATTTGCTGACGTGCTTCCCGACCGATGATTGACTGGAAGGAGCGGACCATCAACGGAAATGGATGTGGCCCGAAAGCTGTTCCCAAAACATAATGAGTTGTCAGGACAGACTGAGCCCAATCGCGCAGAGCCTCGCTAATGGCATCCTTGAGAGTCCTGGTCCCTCCATCAACCTCTTTCACGTTGGCACCGAGAAGGTTCATCCGAAAAACATTCAGGGACTGACGTCGCGCATCTTCCGAACCCATAAAGATCTCGCAATCAAACCCATACTTTGCTGCAACCGTCGCAGTGGCTACGCCATGTTGCCCGGCACCTGTCTCGGCTATAAGCCTCTTCTTGCCCATTCTCCTGGCAAGAAGGGCCTGACCTACGGCATTATTGATCTTATGGGCACCGGTATGATTCAGGTCTTCCCTCTTCAGATAGATTCGAGCGCCACCCGCATGATCAGTCAGCCCTTCCGCAAGAGTCAGGGGGGAAGGTCTGCCGACAAACTCAGTCAGGACCTCCTGATACTCCTTCTGAAAGGACCGGTCGCTCCAGGCCTTTTTAAAGGCCTTCTCGAGCTCATATAGGGCTTCCATCAGCGTTTCTGAAACAAACCGGCCGCCAAAATCCCCAAAGTACCCGGAATGGTCCGGCATTCGCGAAGCTTCGGATTCTTTCTTCCGAGTTTTCAAATCAACCCCCTCAACTGATTATTTTCTCGCTTCTTCTATAAAGCGGGCAACCTTTTCCAAATCTTTCTTTCCGGGGGAGACCTCCACTCCTGAAGAAACATCCACCCCAAAAGGAGAAATCTCATGGACAGCCGCTCCAACTGTTTCAGGATCAAGCCCCCCAGAAAGGATAAGAGGAACAGAAGTCCTGACACCGGACAGCTTCCTGAAGTCCCATACCGTTCTGGTTCCTCCCGGAGCTTTTTCACTAAACCCCTCGACAAGCACCATAGAAGCACCTGCATCGGAAGAAAGAGTCAAAAAGGAGTCAGACGGTCGAACCCTTCGCACTTCAATCCAGGGGACACCAATTCGATTAAGCTCATACCCGTCCTCTTCCGAGAAGGAGCTTCCATGCCACTGAATCATGTCCAGAGATACCCGTTCGACCACACTGCGAATAAAGGCCCATTGGGGATCAACGAAAACCCCCACTTTTAAAACCCCGGGAATTACCTTCGATGTGACATCAACCGCCCGTTCGGGAGTTAGTCCCCTTGGAGAGGGCGGATAAAAGATCAAGCCAATCGCATCAACTCCCATGCGACTGATTTTTTCGGCTTCATAAGGGTCGGTCAAGCCGCAAATCTTAACCCACATGTGACATGAATTCCTTCATTGCTCTCCCGGGATGCTCCGCCGTCAGAAAAGACTCCCCTACAAGAACCCCATCATAACCAAGATCCACCATCTTTCTGTAATCCTGGTTACTCTTCAGACCACTTTCGGCAATCCGGACAACATCATCAGGAATCATTGGCGAAAGACGTCCGGAAAGCCCTGTATCCATACTGAGCGTATCCAGATCACGATGGTTCACTCCCAAAAAGGAACAGCCAGCATCCAGGGCCCTCTTAAGTTCTCTCTCCGAATGCACCTCGACAAGGGATTCCATCCCCAGATTCCTGCTCTGCTCAATCAGCTTGACAAGAGTTTTGTCCTCCAGTATCCGGACAATGAGCAGGACAATATCGGCACCGGCCACAAATGCCTGATCAACCTGCCTTGGATCAAGGATAAAGTCCTTCCTCAGAACCGGCAAAAAAATACCACGCTCCCAAAAGGCCGTCTTGACGGCAAGAAGATCTGAAAGGCTTCCCCCAAAAAAATGTTGGTCGGTCAGGATGGAAATGCCGGATGCACCCGATTCGGCATACTCAAGAGCAATCGAAACAGGATCATAATCCATCCGAATGATCCCTCTGGAGGGGGATTTCGCCTTGCTTTCGGCAATAACCCTGATCCCGCTCCCCCTTCTTTGCCGCCAGTCTGAAAGGAAATCCCGAACAAGAGGAACGGATCTTTCGTTTAGCCCAGAAAGCCTTTCCGGCAGAAGCGAAACTTCTTTTTTCTTCGACTCCATGATCTGAGTCAGGATCGGGTTTGGCAAAGATCTCTCCATCGATTCAGAAGTTCTTCTCCCCGCCCGCTCATCACAACCTCCCGTGCTATCCGGACACCATCAAGAGGACTGTCCGCATGCCCTGTTATCTGAAAACCCAACGCAGCATTCGCAAGGACATAATCCAGATAAGGCCCTTCTTCTCCAGCAAGAACCCTCCTGACGATAGAAGCGTTCTCAAAGCAATCCCCTCCGGAAATAGCACTGACCGGAGTCAGGGGAAGACCAAAATCTCCTGGCATCAGGGCCCCTTCCTGAATCTCGCCGCCTCGACCGATAGCAAAGATTGTCCGCCCTTCAAGGGTAGCCTCATCAAGACCTTGCCCACACATGACGATAAACTCCTTCGAGCCATGGGAGAGAAGGAGCTCCGCCATCGGAACGACCAGTGCCTCGGATGACACACCCAGCATCTGCCTGCTCACACCCGCAGGGTTGGCAAGAGGAGCAATCATGTTAAAAAGGGTCCTGATCTGAAGCGACCTTCGTAACGGTGCCAGACCTTTTAAGGCAGGATGGTACAGTGGTGCCCATAAAAAAACGATTCCCAGTTCGGAAAAAATTTCGAGAGACCGTTCAACAGGCAAATCTACCTGGATTCCCAATGCTTCAAGAACATCCGCCGAACCAGAACGGCTGGAAACAGCCCTTCCCCCGTGCTTTACAACCGGAATGCCGCCTGCCGCCAGAACAATCGCTACGGTCGTCGAAATATTGAAGCTCCCCTTTCCGTCACCACCGGTACCGCATGTGTCAAAAAGAGGACCGAAGCTACCCGAAGGGAAAGGAATCATCACTCGTTTCAAGGCATCAAGTGCTCCTGACAACTCTGAAACCGACTCCCCCCTGTAAGACATCGTGGCCAAAACAGCGGATACAACAACCTCAGGCTCCTGACCTGAAACAACACTCGTCAGCCACCGGTCCATCTCGAGCCGGGACAGCCTCTCTCCTGAGATGACTCTTTGCAGGACAGTTTTGTTCATTTCTCCTGGCACAACTTGTCTGACTGAAAGGATTTCGCCATCCTGAGGAAGTTCTCCAGAATAGACTTGCCTTCTTTCGTCAAGATGGATTCCGGGTGAAACTGAACCCCCCAGACCGGACGATCAACGTGTCGGACACCCATGATTTCGCCTTCCTCTGTCCATGCGGTCACAAGAAGCTCCTTTGGCATTGTTTCAGGCAGAATCACCAGGGAGTGGTAACGGGTGGCCTCAAATGGAACAGGTATACCAAGAAATAATCCTTCACCATGGTGAACAATCGGAGAAGTTTTTCCATGCATGAGCCTGGGAGCACGATCCACCGTTCCTCCAAAAACTTCTCCGATGACCTGATGCCCAAGACAAACACCAAAGATTGGAATCTTTGCAGAAAGATTGAAAGCAACCTCCCGACAAACTCCTGAATCTTTCGGAGAACCCGGACCGGGTGAAAGCACAATCCCCTCATAGTCGCGAGAAAGGATCCAGTCTGAATCAACCTGATCATTTCTCACAACATCCATGTCAACACCCAGCTCCCAAAAATACTGAACCAGATTGAAGGTGAAGGAGTCATAGTTATCAATCATCAAAAAAGCCATGAGCCTCTTTCCCCGTTAGCAATGCGTAAGGCTTCCATCATCGCCGCAGCCTTCGCCGCCACTTCCTGATCTTCATTGCGGGGGATCGAGTCTGCGACAATCCCGGCCCCTGCCTGAAGAAACGCATTTTTTCCACGAATAAAAATAGACCGGATCGCAATGGCCAGATCGCAGTCCCCGGAAAACGAGATCGTCCCGACCGCTCCGGCATAAGGTCCCCTGCGCATCGTCTCCAGCTTTTCAATAATTTCCATCGCCTTGATTTTAGGAGCTCCGGAAAGGGTTCCCGCTGGAAACGTTGCGCGAATGACGCTGAAGGCATCGTTCTGCTCCGAAAGAAGCCCCTCTACATGGGAGACGATATGGGTCACATGAGAATACTGCTCAAGAACCATCATTTCCGGAACCCGGACACTTCCCGGGCGGCTTACCCGCCCGATGTCATTGCGTCCAAGGTCAACGAGCATGACATGCTCCGCAAGCTCTTTGGGATCCGACAGAAGTTGTTTCTGCCGCAATGCATCTTCCTCAGGAACACCGGTCCGCCTGACAGTGCCGGCGATAGGCCGAACCTCAACCTTTTCTCCTTTAACCCGGACAAGAAGTTCCGGTGATGATCCGACAATCGCCATTTCTCCATCCTGGATCAGGTACATGTAAGGGGAAGGATTGATCGACCTCAATACACGATAGACCTTTAGCGGATCCCCATCAAAGTGGAAGGAAAATCTCTTGGACAGGACGATCTGAAAAATATCCCCTGATCTTATATGTTCTTTAGCTTTCAGGACATTCTCTTCAAAAACCTCGGACGTGGGAGTTTCATTAAATGAAAGAGGTCTCGAACCAACCGCAGAACTCTCAGAATCGGATGGGGCTGAAAGAGATTCCCTAAGCCTCATCAACCTGAGGCAGGCATTTTCATACAAGTCATCCGGAGCGGCTTTCTGGGCACAATCGATCCATGTAAGAATTCTGATTTTACCGAGAACATGATCAAAAACCAGAAAGAACTCCGGAAAAACAAAATAAAGATCAGGAAAATCTTCCTGAGGAGGAAGAATATCGGGCAACCTCTCAAATTCACGCACCATATCGTACGAGAGATATCCCACTACACCCGCGGCAAGACCAACCGGCAAAAGATCAGAATCGACTGACAGAGACCTCATCTCATCTTTCAGGGAAGAAACAAGGTCACCATCCCTGTGCCAGGATTTTCCCTGGCCTGATTGAGTCAGGTCAGTTACAGACAACCCCCTCGAAACATCACCCTCAAAACGGTACAGAACACCGCCACCGACATAGGAAAATCTTCCCCAGCTCTCTCCTCCGACAACACTTTCGAGAAGGAATCGATATTTTGCGTGATCAAGAGATGCATAGGCCGAAACAGGGGTTATCCTATCCGAAAGAATTTCTCCAAAAAGAGGAATAAATCGTTTTCCAGAGGATAACTTCCGGAATTGGTCTTTCGAAAGAGAAAGAATCATTCGAGATCCATTTCTCTTAAACGGCGCCATAATGTCGAGCGACCAATTTCAAGCTTTCTGGCTGCTTCAGAAATATTGCCGCCGGTCATCTCCAATGTTTTGCGAATCATATCATCCTTCACTTTTCGAAGCGGCTGGGAAGTTTCCAATACAATTTCAGAAGCATGCATTTCATCAGAACCCATTTGGATATCGGCGGGGAGGTTTTTCAGATCGATGGTCCCAGCTGTGGAAAGAAGAACGGCATGTTCAATTGCATTCTGCAACTCCCTGATGTTCCCTGGCCAGGAATAGTTCAGAAGGACCCTCATCGCTTCCGGAGTTGTTCCAGATATCTCCTTGCCCGTCGTCAGGGAAAACTTCTCAATAAATGAGTTGACGAGAAGGGGAATATCCTCCTTCCGCTCTCGCAATGGAACCAGTGTGATCGGAATAACTCTCAGACGATAGTAAAGATCCTTGCGAAACTCTCCTTTTTCCATCGCCTGTTTCAAATCCCGGTTAGTTGCGGCGATAACACGAACATCGACCTTGATTGTGTGCGTTCCACCAACCCGCTCGAACTCTTCTTCCTGAAGAACCCTCAGAAGTTTTACCTGCATGGAGGCAGAGATTTCCCCGATCTCATCGAGAAAGAGTGTCCCGCCGGAAGCGATTTCGAAACGGCCCGGGCGGCTCTGGACTGCTCCGGTAAAAGCTCCCTTCACATGGCCAAAGAGTTCCGATTCAAGAACACCTTCTGAAAGAGCTGCACAGTTAAGCTTGACAAAAGGTCCTTCTTTGCGGGAGCTTGACTCGTGGATGGCATTTGCCACAAGCTCCTTGCCTGTTCCGCTCTCGCCTTCGATCAAAATCGTGGATTTACCATTCGCTATAATGGGGAGAATATCGTAAAGCTCCTGCATCTTCTGCGAACGGCCAATTATGCGACCAAAAGAATAACGGCCATTGATCTCTTCCCTCAATGCGAGAATCTGCGTCACATCACGAAAGATCTCAACCCCACCAATCAACTCCCCGTCCGGTCTTTTCAACAGAGCCGTATTGACTCGAATGGTACGAATTTTGTGAGAGCGGTCAAAGATCGTTATTTCATGGTTTCTTATCGGCTCGCCTGTTGCGATGGTCTTTTCCAGCAGACATCTTGTCTGACAGGAAGAGGATTTGAGAGCCTTTTGGCAATCGATATTTTTTTCCTGTCCGGGAGTGACCGACAACATTTCCCTTGCAGCTTTATTCATATAAAGAATTTTACGGTCAAGTCCTATTGCAAGAACACCTTCCTCCAGAGACTCCAGAATAATTTCCGGATCTATCAGGGAAGCATTCTTGTCTCCGTCTTCCGGTGTTCCATTGTTCTCAGGAAAAGAAGGCACCAGAGAACGCCCGCGAAATGAACTCATGAATAGGACTCTCCATCGGTCTTTGAGATCAGAGACAATGCCTTGTCTGGGCAGAACGTCAGACAATACCTGCAGGCGATGCAAACCCCCATTATCGAGAGCCCACCCTTTTGAATCCATCGACCCGGGGAAGGGATAACAAGAACTCCTGTAGGACAGATTTCCTCACATTCAAGACATTGCCGGCAAAGGGTGAGATCGAGACTCATTGAACCCTTTGCAACGACCACATAATCATGCCCTGACAGACACCCTGTCATGGATCGATTTTATTGATCGACCAATACAGAGCAAATGCGGAAAGAGTCTTTCCGTCACGGATTGATCCATTCACAATGGACTTGGCAATCATAGAAAGTGGCAGAGAAACAATATCAAGGTCCTCATCCTCATCTGGCTGACTTTCTCCGAGAACACCTCCGGTCGAAAGGAAAAGATGGATCCGCTCATCGCAGAAGCCAGGAGTCGTCATGATCGTCCCCATCAATGAGAGCTCGCCTCCAAAAATGCCTGTTTCTTCCTTCAACTCCCGAATCGCCCCTTTCAGGGGATCCTCTCCATTTTCGAGCTTTCCGGCTGGCAATTCAAGGACGGTCTCGGAAACCGAAGGCCGAAACTGCCGGACAAAAAATACTTTGCCATCAATAATCGGCAGAATGGCAACTCCTTCTCCAAAACAAACTGACTCATGGATCCATCCGGACTGGAGGGAACCGACTCTGGACAAAGAGACCGAGATCCTTTTTCCCGAAAATACAATGGAACGCTCATCTCCATCGGGGGGATTCATTTCAGCCTCCGTCATGAAGGTGTTCCCATTCTCTTTCGCTTCTCTCTTCCGACATACCAGAAGAGAATAACAAGAGAGAGAATCAGGAAAGAACCAATTCCGGAAAGGGCCCCGATCGAAGACTTGATCCCGTAGGAAGGATTCCTCGCCGGATTATAAATGACAAAAAGCATCGTATAGACCGAATAGGCTGTCACAATGGAACAGATAAAACAGATGAGCGTTACCCACCCCAGTCGTTGATGCACTTTAGGGTTCTTCACCAGAACCCGTTCACCATCTTTGAAGTCGGTTGAAACAAACCCGTTAAAAACGACGACACCTGTCAAAACCAGCGCTGCGGTAGAAACAAGAGAATGAAAGATAATCACGGGATAATAGATCAGAAACTTGACAAAATCCGGACCACCGAATCCTACGATTCCGACGATGTACTGTTGCGCGATATACATCAGGAACCAGGCAGCAACCAGTACGGAAGACAGAAGCATTGTATTGTGATGGCGAGTTCCTTTGTGTTTCCTGCCAAAATATCCACCAACCGCAAGAAAGCTGAATACGATCGTTTCGCTTGTTACAGTCAGATCCCACCAGAAATCGGCCTTCGTTCCCAAAAAGCCATGCATCTAATACTCCTTATCCAGATACTCCTTCATAACCATCACGAAACAGGGTCACCACTTTCCAGTGCCCGACATACAAGATACCAAATAGAAAATGGGACGACAAAAGCAAATATCCCGACCATTCCGAAGAGCAGGGAAAATCCCATGAATGCATCCATTGGACTTTTCCCAACCAGCTTGAAGAATGAAAACAGAAAATGCCCACCAAGAAGGTTGGGAACCATAAAAGTATACCCAAATCCCCAAAATGAAAAGATCGCAGTGAGAAAAGGATGACGTTTGGCTAAAACAGGAAGTGAAATTGAGTCCGTGGGCGGGGCCAAGGGTTGCTCCCTTTATGGCTTTGGCTTGTCCATGTCACGAATGCGGGCAAACTCTGAGAGGAGGTAGGAAAAGTCTTCCTTTTTCAAAGAGTTCCGCCTGATCGCAGCCTGAATTCGCCGTTTGTCAACGGTTTGCCCCCACACCCCCAACAATGTCCGGCCTCCCTGGAAGTTGAGCTTTTTGACGATCTCGTCAGCATCTCCATTTTTCCATGTCAGTATGACGGACCGATTCCCGATCCTGATTGATTTGAGGGAATGAGGAAAAAGCAGCAGGCACTGTGAACCGACAGAAGTAAAACCCGAAAAGAGAGCAAGCCATAATGAAAAGAAAAATAAATAAAATAGCGGAGAAGTATGGCTTTTTTCATAATAATCGTAACTGAGAACTGAAGACATGAAAACGGCGGCGCCATGGAACAAACCGCTCCATAAAGCACCCTTTTTATCTGGAATCAATTCTATAATCTTCTCTGACATGGCGGAACGATACCACAGTTATTGAACTATTTCAACGAAAACGAAGGCTTCACGGTCCTTTTTCCCAAAAACCACAATAGCCACATCAGTTGAAAAAGACGTGCAGGGCTTTTTTGTCCGCCTTGCAGGAATCGGCAACCTTCGCGATGGACCGAACCGCCATTGGGTCGAACAGGCCGAATCGGCTCACCGTCTCATTATATCCAAGACGGGAGGCAAACTGCCCGAAGATCCCCTGCTCCATCGCCTGACCGGAAAACCAGTTTGCAGGCATCGTTTCACCGCTCAAGGGCATGGCACAGGGTCTTCACGGATAAGGAGAAGCATTCTCTTCCTCAATCCTGGCAAGCAACGCCTAAGCGGGGGGATCCTGCGCACAATAATACTGATGAATACAGACCGCCCAAAAATATTTCACAATCCTTGAGTTATATAGACAGATGCCTCCTGGGAAAGCTCCTGTTTTTTAGAGTTCAAAGAAGTTACATGAATCACGAAAGGATGCAATCCCTCCGAAAGGTTGCCTTCTTTGGGAAGGATTGAAAAAGGAATTATTTTTTTTCCTCCGGCAGGAATAGTCACTTCACCGGCTCCCATCCGGACACTTCCTGAAGGAAGCCCATCCTGCTGAATCAAAAAACTTTGCGGAACCGGCTTTTTATTAGAAATAGCAAGAGAGTAGCTCGTCAATTGGCCAGGGTTCTGACTAAAGGTTATATGGAACGGAATGTAAGAAAAAATCCCATAAATGAAAAGTGTCAGGGGAATCATTGTAAAACCGGCCGTCAAGGCAAAGCGGTTCAGTGCCGGGGAAACCTTGTTGATATGTTTTTTTCCATCCTTGCCTATCGAAAAACCGTCAAAATGGAATGTCAATAATGATGGGACATTTTTTTTCCCTGAGTAATCTTCACAGGCAACAACACATTCACCACAATTAATACAACGGGTGTAGTTCTTCGTATCTCGTGGATCAATATCAACGATGCAGGACTTGACGCAAAGGTTACATCCGGTACATTCCTCCCGTCGCGCATCATCAAAGGCAACTTTCATTGTTGCTTCGCTTTTGAACATGTGCTGCCAGAGAGGATACGGACAAACCCAATTGCACCAGTAATGACGTATCAGAAAGAGATCAAGGATAAACAATGCCCCGATCCCTGGAATAATAAAGAAGACTCCATGAGTATTCGAGGCTGTCCTGATATCGTTCCAAAGGACCTTTGGAGCGACAAAATATCCCGCAAAGACAACACCGAGAGCGATCGACATCAGAACAATAATGGTGCCGAAAAGGACCCATCCCACAGGGGTCGCCTTTGAGCTTTTGCTCAAATCCGCACCTATTGTCAGGGAGTCAAGACCGAGACTTTGCTTTTTCGATTTCAGTATCTTGATGACGAGATAGTCGACAAACTCTGACAATGTATTCTGAATACAGGCCCACCCGCAGAAAACCATTCCGAGCATGGAATAAACTGTTGCAGCTCCCGCGATCAGGAGAAGCCAGAAAGGAAAAATAAGGAAAAAGTCGCTCCACCAGATCTGATAACCAGCCAACAAAAAACGCCCTGTGGAAAGATCTATCCGGAACAAACCCGTAAAGGGCAATATCGCGATAGTGGCAAGAATCGTACCCTGAACAAGATATCTGACAGTTGTAACGCGCCAGAACTTTTTTGCACCGGACTTGGACGGATTTTTATTGATGCTGGGCATTGGAATAAGTGAAGCATTTTTTACAGAGGATGACATAGCCAACCTTTCCGACAAGGAGAATCAGGGGAATTTTGCAGAGAGACTATTCTTCGCCCTGATCATCACCCTGTTTACCGCTGGATTCAATCTCATGACGCCAGTACCATGAAACTCCCAGATATAGAAAAAGCGGCGCCAGAACTCCTAGTAAAAAGACAAGATAGGCAATCCAGGGAACACCCAGTGTTACATGCACATACCTTGGCATATAGGCATCTGCCCGGACCGGGAAAAACAGGCCGGTCCAAATGGACAAAAACAGTATCCACAGGAACAAGAACTGCCCTTTTCGGCTCAAACCGATTCTCCTGCCCTGACAGCCACCCGACCGCTTATCATGGCATCCTCTTCCGATGGAAGCTTCTTGCGCCCCTTTGCGACTTGAACAGAGTTGTAAATATTGTAAGCAAAGATAAAGTTTGCAAGAAGGACCATCATTCCGAAGATACCGACCAGTTCCATGTAAGGGACTTCCACTGGTTTGATATCAGCAACATTACCGTGAAGGAGGATCATTCCCCCCTTGTAACCCGCAATACTAAAACAGAGAACCATTCCCACCAGCCCGATGTTATGGGTCCAGAAATGGATCTTCATAAGCTTGTAACTGTAGAGGGGAGAGTTGTAAAGCCGTGGAACCACATAGTAAATCGTTCCAAAGATCGCCATCTCCACCCATCCAAGGAGGTTAATATGAGTGTGCCCAAGAACGATCAGGTCAGAAGGACCTCCTGCGCCAGCCTGTACAAAGTTCCTGAACTGTTCGACTCCACCCATGATCGACCCCCAGGAAAAACCGATAATCGCGTATAAAAGACATGCATAATAGAACTTCATGATGTAGTCCTTGATACCTTCTTCCCGATCCATAATCTCTCCTTCTTCAATCATGAATGACATCGCGACATGTACGGAAACCAAAAAAATCTGACGCATAGTCTGGCCAGGTGGGATTTCTCGCTGTCGTTCTGGCACTATACTGGTCGCTTTTCCAGGAGCCTCCGCGCAACACCTTGTAAACCTTGCCCCTGACCCGGTGCAAGGTTCCCGTTGCATCGACCTTATATGCCATAAATCTTGCCTTGTTGGCGGTACTTCCCGGATAGGGCCTATATGTCGATGAGGTCCATTCGAACACATTTCCAGCCATGTCGTAAATACCGTATGGACTGACTCCGTTGGCATACCTTGTAACGGATGTGGTATCTCCGACGGTATAATTTGCGTTCGCCCGACGGGGATCCCATGTATTCCCCCATGGCCATAGCCTTCCATCTACACCGCGAGCTGCCTTTTCCCACTCTTCTTCCGTGCAGAGCCGGCTTTTCTGCCATCTAGCAAAGTCTGACGCATTAAGATAGCTCACAAAGGTTACGGGATGGTCCCCCTTCCCTTTGGGGTAGGTTCTCCCTTTCCAGCCCGGGGGAGCCAGGTAATGGGCCTGGTCAATAAATTCCTTGTACTCGCGATTGGTCACCAATGTTTTCATAATGGCATAAGGAGGCAAATACACCTTGTGGACAGGTTTTTCATCAAAGTTGGAGAAGGCATCGTCCGACCCCATGATGAAAGGTCCAGCAGGAATATAGACAAATCCGGGAGGCAAACTGATACCTTTTGGTGCAGGCACTGCAAGGCTTGGAGTTGCCGGCATTTCATTTGCTGCCTTGGAAATGGGCAAAGATGCCGAAAGGTGGGGAACAACGCCTCCCATTGGCCTGAAATTACCCGGTGTTGCACCATGGGTACGGATGCTTGACTCAGAAAGCCGCTTGATTCGGTTCGAGGCCAAACTCACGATCTGGATTGCCCCCGCAATCA
Source organism: Nitrospirota bacterium (assembly GCA_021844645.1). The sequence goes on along the minus strand of JAKBTA010000001.1, from coordinate 32,964 downwards.
GGATCAGAATCACGACAGTAACAGATATGGCCTTCCACGGCAGTCTCCAGGGGGAGAGTTCCTGCAAGGTCAGATCATCGTCATCCATTGTTGTGATTGAAGGGCCTGGAGCCTTCTTTTCCTGACTTTCCGATCCCGACGGGACGACTTGATCAAGGGATTCATCTTGTTTACCCGTCATCTTCTCAAGCCCTTTCTTTCACAGGAACGACGTCAGGAACAACGGAAGCAGATTCCTTCGCAAAATAGGTCCAGAAAATGTTGGCGACAAAGGTCCAGTGAGCCAACCCCATAAGCAGCGCTGAAAAGACGAATCCAATCCTGTGAATCGGCTCATAATGGGCACGAGCCAAGGGGTAGACAATCCCTTCATCGATCATCCGATTTCCCTCGAGAATCCCGAAAACAAGAAGTGTTACATAAAACAAGAGGACACCGGAAACCATAAAATAGAAATTGGCCTGACCAAGGAAAGCACTTTTGATATTCCTTTTCATCATTCGGGGGATCAAATAGTAGACCACCGCCATCATGACTGAAACAACTCCGCCAATCAGGTTGATATGAGCATGCGCCAGCGGATCGACAAGATGCCCGGCCTGTCCGGTGGTATGAACCCAATGTCTAAGTCTGGGCGTTGACTGAAGGAATCCTTGCAGCGTCCCTATGAAAAGGCAGAAAACACCAAAAAGGATAAATTTAAGTCCTAACCGATCGCTTTCTTCGATTTTCATAGCGGAGTACTCCCTTCATTTCGCCCATTTTCAAACGTCTGGGTGTTTGATTTTTGTTTCAGACGCAGCCTTTTAATCTTGTCCTGCCGTTTGCGGAGATACTCGCCTGCCCAACCTCCCACAAATGATACTTCCGGAACAGTAATAAAAAAAATCATCATAAAGGGAGCGGTCGGCAGACCGACCGTATGAAAGCTTCCGGATCGGGAAGCATTCATGTAGGCCCAGAGAATATACGCCATCGGCGGAACTGCCCCCCAGTACTTTCCCCACTTTCCGACAATGAATCCAACATAAAAAGCAACCAATGCCGGCACAAGAAGGTATGTCCAGAGAATTCCACCTCCGAACAGGTGATGGAAGGCACCATCGGTCAGGTGAAATACTGAATCTATGATCCAATAACCAAGCACTCCCAGAATCATTGCAAGAACCACCCGGGGAATATAATTTTTCTCGAGATTCATCTGGACAGACCTCCCCCAACCTACTTACGGTCTTCTAGTTCCTTTTCCTTCATTGCCTCAATATGATTCTTTCGATCATCATCATCCTCCATAAAAACCAGATATTTGATATTTTCGTCAAACTGGTTGTTCTTATAGGCCCAGTAGATACCGATTACGACCAGTACAAGGGATACCAGTCCTGTCGCTGTCCAAAGATAGGCAACAATTCCTTCTGGTAATTTCATCGTTAACCCTTTCTCATTTATTTTGGCGGTTTAGGATAGTTGGGAGAGCCTGGAAGCGATTGGGTTGATGTCAACAAATCCAGAAGCATCGCCTTGTCAGCTGGAGGAATATCAGAAAAATCCGTTGCAAATTTTCCATCGTGTCTGGTATTGAAAAAGACTTTGTGCGGGTCTTTCATATAAGCTTCCAGCCACTGGCGCGTTCTTTTGGTTCCTTCTCCATCAAGATCCGGACCTGCAAAATCTCCATCTCCGTAGAGAACATGACAGTTCTTGCAGCCATCTCTTTTGAAAACATGAAAGCCTGCTTCTGTTTTTTTGTTAAATACATACACATCATTCGTCGTCCAGAAGTTAATGATATGCATCTGGCCCAATACATACAAAATCATTACAACCCCAATCATCAGGGCCGTAAGCATAAACACAACCTTTTCCCCAGTCTTCATTGCCAGAACCTCATCAAACCAGAATTTTCAAGACGAGCTGAACCACCGCAAACAACAGAACGACGGTCACTCCGATAATACTGAGGACGACAACAACCTGCTCTCCTTTTTTCAACTTTCCAAAAGGGCCAATGATATAACGGGACATGATGAGAAAGACAAAAACAGCAGCAATCAGGAAGGTAAAGATAACGATAGAAACAGACAGTTTGATATTCATACAGGACCCTCTTACCTGTTATTTTACGGCCCCTCGCATTCCCGGGTCAACAAAAAGGGCGGTCGCAAGCGAACCGCCCTGGTCCAATATGCCGGAAATGAGAAAGGCCGGATGGGAAATAATCCGGCCTTTCTCCTGCGACTAAAAACTACTCTGGCCGTCTCTCGTCGATAAAGAAAGAATAGATCAGAGAACAAGCCAACATCATCATCGTTATAACCCAAAAAACGTAAGGACTATTTAAGTTCCACATATGACCCTCCCAGGAGAGTTTTCTCCAGAAATCTCTTGCAATCGATACTCAAAATTAAAAGTCTTTTGAAACCTCTGTTTTTTTCAACAAAAGGCCCATCCAGACATAGAAAAAACAAACATAGGTTGAGTTGATGATATAACCCTGATCCCACCATGGGCGCGCCAAGGTTTTCGACAAATGTGCCTTCAGGACGGGAGCTCCCATAATGAGCCAGTGATGGGGATGGCCTGGATACTGGGGCCTTGCTCCAAAAAGCGGGAAGGTCAGCAACTCAGCCGTAACAACAGTCATTGTCAAAATGAGAATCAACGCTGCAGGGATGTTATTCGTCCCTTCAAGAATTCCGTCATACCTTTCGTTCAACATCTCGTCAATATCAGCCATTTTATAACTCCTTACAAGTATAATTGCAGTGAAACATCTCCGTCAATTGAAGACGTCTATTTCAAGCTTGCCATGTAATCGGCCAGAGCGTCAAGATCCTTTTTCCGGAGATAGTTAAAAGCCGGCATCATGGACTTGGGCTGAACAGCTCTTGGATTGGCATGATGGACAAGATGCCATCCCTTGATCGGCAAACGGCTTCCCACATGGAGAAGGTCAGGAGCCTTACGATCGGAGCCGAACACTGTCGGGCTCTCACCCACAAAGTCAGCTGCTGTCGGAGGAGCTCCAAAATACTGCCAGTCCTGGGTCTGCTCAGGTAGCAGCGTATGGCACCACCAGCAACCTTCGCGAATAAAAACAACCTTTCCTTTTCCGATCATAGTTGGCCGATTGTCACCGGTCATCATAGGATCTTCAAGCGTCCATCCGCTCTCAGAGCCGTAGTCCTTTGATTTCTGGACTGCCGTGGCTGTCGGAGGGATTTTCGCCATCTGGAGGGATGGGAACAAAACAACGATCGAGAGAACGATTACAAAAAGCGTCCCGATCATCATGGTACCAAATTTATACTCACGATAAGCCATTCACCACTCCTCACTTGAGGTTGAGGGTTCTACACCCAACCTGACTTGTCCAACAATCGGTTCAAGAGCCAGGGACAAGATTCCCGGCAGACCTCTCAAGGAAACTATTTTTTCCCTTTTGTAGGGTCAAACTTAGGCTTTGCGCCAATTCCGGTCATGCACTGGATCATAAGGAGCAAGCTGGTCAGAGCTGTGGCCGTTCCCATCAATGCCGCAAAAGCAGAAACACTGGCGTTACCGCCTGGGGTAGCACCACAGCAGTTGGAAGAATCAGATAATTGTGCCAGCGTAGAAAGAAGATTCATCGCTTTCTCCTTTACAATGTTCAAACATTCTTTAAGTTCAACGAGAGGTCAGCTGAAAAGAAGGCTTCATTGAAACGGAAGCTCAGCCTTTCAGAGTCCAATCACCAGTTTTCTTCCTTGCGATGAAGTGAGCGCGCCCACAAAGAAACTGCCATTCCAGTTATTGCGGAGATGACCATCACTTCGTAAACCCACTCATAATCTCCGCGCCATGTCGGAAACCGGTGCGCACCCAACCACTCCTGCAAACAAAACCCAACGACGCATCCGCTGCCCACGGCCACAAATGCACCAACCAAGGCATACGCCACAAAACCCTTCATGCTGTTTCCCATTTTGATACCCTCCGATTTTCCATGGAATCCATGGACCGGTAAACGATCCTACTATCGGATAAACTCCGAAAAATAATAGCTGACGACCCCCCACTCCGGACACAATATACCCTTTTACAAAGGGAATATCAGGAAGGGATCGGGTGGATCATACCCCCCACATAAATACTTGTCAAGAATATATTGGGATTTCTATCCAGCCCCAGTGCTCTAAGACTGGGGCTATGTTTTTTGATATGATGGAGATATGAAAAATTCTCTTCCATCCGTTGAAGCATGGCATTCCCCAGAAGGAAGGCGGATCAAGGATTCCGTTCTCGGAATCAATGACGGGCTGGTTACCGTTGTCAGCTTCATCGGGGGGTTGACCGGGTCAGCACTCCCGATGCATACGATCTTTTTTTCTGGAGTCATGTCCAATATTGCAGGGTCCATCTCAATGTTCCTTGGGGGCTATATGGCATCAAGAAGCCAGCGGGACTTCTACCTCAGGGAATCAAGGAGGGAGTGGGAAGAAATCAGGGACACTCCGGAGCTTGAACGGAAAGAAGTCATCGACATTCTCCTGCAAATGCACTTTTCACATGAAGAAGCCATGCTCTTCGTTCAAAGAATCACAAAAGACCCTAAGCTTTGGCATGCATTCATGATGAAAGAAGAGCTTGGACTGAATGATATCGACAAGATTCACCCCCTAAAAGATGGAACATGGCTGGGTCTCTCTTTTCTCGTCGGGGGGGTTCCGCCTCTTCTCCCTTACGCATTGGCCCACTCCCTTTCACTTGCATTCGACCTGTCACTCGCTCTGTCCATAGTAGTATTGGCAACCCTCGGTGTTATAAAATCCTATTACTCGAACGAACCGGCAATCAAGGGGGCGGGAGAAATGGTCCTTCTTGGGGGATCAGCGGCATTGGCGGGCCTTTTTGTGGGAACAATCCTTCCAAAGTTCTTTCACCTGTCATGAACCCTGATCGGAGTTGAACAATCAGGGGAATACCCCGCTGGAGTCCTGCCTCCTGCCGACATTAAAAACCAAATAGTTAAGGAGACAAAAGCAATGGGGAGATTCAGATATCACCTTTTCGCCTGCACAAATGAACGTCCGCCAAACCATCCAAGAGGATCCTGTGCTGCCAGAGGAATCGCCCCACTGCTTGAAGAGCTGAAGGAAGAGGTCCTCTTAAACCATGTTCCTGGACCGATCCGGATCAACAAAAGCGGCTGTCTCGATACCTGCGAGGAAGGACCTGTGCTGGCAATCTATCCTGATGGTGTCTATTACCGGGTACAAACATCCGAAGACGTCAAAAGAATTGTTTCAGAACATCTCCAAAAGGGCCGTGTTGTTTCTGACCTTCAGATCCCCAATCCTCCGGAGCTGGGAGGACGATCCCTTTGAAAGAGACCCCTGTGGGACCGGTAACAGTTTACGCTCCAGCTTCGGTCGGAAATATCGGACCCGGGTTCGACACACTGGGAATGGCCGTAACCGGAATGGGTGACCTGATAACCGGTCACCTCGAAAACAACAGCTCAGGGGACAGGATCACTTCAATTTCCGGAGCCTGGGCCAGTTTGCCACTGGATCCGGAACAAAATACGGCAACGATCGCTGCCAGAATCATTCTCGACAAAGCAGGCTTAACTGACAAAGACCTGATCATGTCAATCGAAAAAGGCGTACCTGGGTCTGGCCTTGGCTCAAGTGCAGCATCGGCCGTTGGAGGAGCTTTTCTGGGAAATATTCTTGCTGGGGAAATTTTCACACAACAGGATATCCTAGAAGCCGCAGCCACGGCAGAAAGCAGAGTCAGCGGAGGCTATTTTCTTGATAACGTATCGGCTTGTCTCCTTGGCGGAGTGACCGTTTCCATAACAAATCTGAAAAGCTCCTTCCGATTTGGATCGATTGAAGGCATTTGCCTCCTCTTCATTGTACCGGGGGCACTCCTTAAAACAGCAGAGGCCAGGAAAGCGATCCCCGAAAAGGTACCATTTACTAACTCTGTCGAGGCCATCATGAGAACGGCCGGCATTCTTGCCGCAGTTTCCGCAAACAACCGCAAACTGTTCTGCCAAATGGTCAGTGATCCACTGGTCTCTCCCTACAGGGGTCCGCTGATACCAAAATTCTCGTTGATCCAGAAAGTCGCAGTCGAAGCCGGAGCATCAAACCTCGTCATATCCGGAGCTGGATCAACAATGGTGGCTCTTGCACCGGAACAGGATGTCATAGAGAAGGTCCGGAGCGCCATGGAAACATTTATGAACGATCAGGAATATCAAGCTGTCCTGATCCCATCAACCATTGATTCCAAAGGAGCCAGAATTGTCGATCGCACCTCCAGTTTATGACATTCGAATCTCTTATGAGGAAAACTATCGAAACGGACCGGTCTTCGGAATTGCCCCTCCTCCACTGCAAAGCACACACCAGCTGGTTTCATTTCTTGGGATACCTTGCCGTTCAAGGATAGGAATTCCGGCAGGACCACTCCTCAACTCCGACTGGATCGGCTTTTACGCAAAAATGGGATTCGACATCCTGACCTATAAAACCGTCAGGAGCCATAGTCATCCTTCCTATCAAAACCCAAACTGTCTCTATGTTCCATTCAATCGACCGTTCAAAATGGAAGATCTTGCATCCCCACTCATTGCGACCCTGGACTTTCATCCTCAATCAATGAGCTCTGTAACGATCACAAATTCTTTTGGAATGCCCAGCCAGCCGCCTTCTGTCTGGATCCCCGACATCAGGGAATCGATCAACTCGCTCGCACAAAATCAGGTTCTTGTCGTCTCGGTTGTTGGTATCGAACAAAACGACTGCTCCATGCCTGAAGATTTTGCCCGAACAGCCAAAATGGCAAAAGAAGCCGGCGCAATGGCTATCGAGGTCAATTTCTCATGCCCGAACGTCAAGGGAAAAGAAGGGCAGCTCTACCAGAGTCCAGAGTCGAGCATGAAGGTTCTCTCCATGGTCAGGGAAGCCATTGGGGAGACCCCTTTGATTATGAAGGTCGGACAGATCTCCAACCCTGACCTTGCGGAAATGCTGATGGAAAAAGCGGCCCCATATATCCAGGGAATCGGAGCAATCAATACCGTTTCCGGGACAATCATCAACTCCAACGGGCAACCTGCCCTCCCAGGGCCAGGCCGGGAACGATCCGGCCTTTGCGGCGCCGGCATCAGAAATCTTGCGTTACAGACAGTTGGAATACTCAGGAAAGTGATTGACAAAGGGAATTTGAAGGTTGACATTATCGGAGTGGGCGGCTACAACACCCCCGATGACTACCAGTTATTTATAAACGAAGGGGCCGATTTTGTGATGTCAGCAACAGGAGCCATGTGGGACCCCTACCTTGCCTATGTCACAAAACAGAGGGATATTTCCTAGGCTTCAAAAGAACTTCCCTCTGCATCCGGTGGATCGGAAAAATACTGATCCACCTCACAGTGGTAGGTCTTGAGTGGATCAAGCATGTACAATACCTCGCCCTCATTTACTTGGATCCCGAACCACTGGATAATATAGGACAGATCATTTTCCTCGAGGATATGATTGACCGCCATTGAGCGGCCGCAGGCTCTCGTAAAGTCTGGGGGTCGGCTCACACCATCCGAAATTTGCCTGTCGGAGATCAGTCTCCGGTGTCTCCCCTCCTGTTCGAGAATCCGAAACAACCCCTTTTCAGGATGAATGTTGTGATATTCAAGATCCAGGCTCTCAAGCCATGGATCTCCCCACTCCAGTCCTTCCTCTTCCCTGAACTGATTCAGGAGAATAAATTTTGCAGCCCAGTCAACGCGGTCAGCAACCTTTGAAGGATCTTTTTTGCCAAGGTCGGAGAGGAGCTCAGCCCATTCTGAAAGAACCCAGTCCGTTTCCTCATCCCTGCCACGATAGTTCCTGTCCGCCGCCTCAAAGAACATCCATTGCAAATCTGTCGCCGTCAACATTTGTCCATCATTGTCCATCACCCTCCAGCCCATCGATATGTCATGGGAAATCGCATGGTTGGCCCGAACCGGATCAATAATCCCGACTGCAGGAGCAAAACCATCCTCAATGAGGGAAAGAGCGAGCCTGGTCGTTCCAAATTTCATCGCCGTGGCAAATTGAGACATGTTTGAATCACCCATCAACAGATGCATTCGGCGAAACAGGGCCGGATCAGCCAGTGGCTCGTCGCGGGTATTCACAATCGACCGGTTCATCTGGACCCATTGATAAAACTTGTTAACAACATAATCAGCTCTCTGGGAAAGCTGAAAAGTAACCACCTTGTCCGTTGGAGGAAAAGTGATAATGCTTTCATTGAGATTGGCAGAACCAACCCGTCCTGCTCCAGTGAAGATCTGCCTTGTTACAAGAAAGGCCACCAGTGGCTCCATTCCCTTTTCCGTAAAAGGAAACTGCCTTGAGACAAGATAATTCTCATGAGAACCGAATGTGGCAAGTGTCTGATGGTCTATATTGTTTTTAATCAGGGAGATTTCCGAAGTCAGACCGAGCTCGTTAATCGCGTCCTGAAGAATTTGGTCGCCAGCCCTGTCGACCAGAACAAGATCCAGAAGATCAAGCGCTTCCGGAGAAGCATACTCCAGATGCCCCATGTCGACATAAAGCCTTCCGCCATTTTTCAGAAAACCACCATTCCCGACAGGTTCATCATATGCCCGCTGATGCTGATCGATCACACCAAGACGCCGGGTATGGAAGATATGGTCCCTCAATCGCTGGAAAATCTCTTCCTGTCGAAAAAGATCCCTTACAGAACCAGGCTCCCTGTTCAACAAGGTTCCATATTCCGTTTCAAGTCCTATGATGGAGCGCAAGAGCAGACCCTCCTTCCGGAGAATGGATGTGATTAAGGCATACTCGGCAATGGAAGAGATCTCATCAAACCGGTTCGACGATCCAGAAGCTGAATGTCAGGCTCCCTTTCAGACAGAAAAAGCTCTTTCTTGCGCCGGTAGAGATCCTCATCAAGAATTTTTCCATCTGCATCCATCCCTGCCTCTTCAAAGTCCAGACTTCCCGAAACGCACGCATCAACCAATACAGGAAGAGCCTCTTTTCCAGACAGAACAGTTGAAGGCAGCATCTTCCTGATACGATCCGAGAGATCCTCACCGTTTGAAATCACGGCAGATATTTTAGAAGGCTTTACCTGACCATCGAAATCGAGTTCATAGAAAAGATCTTCCCGTGGAGAAGCTCCTGCTTCAACAAAAATCCCCCTGTAAATCAATGGGGAAGACATAACATCCTCAAATGAGGATTTAAGCTTGGGAGACAGGGTAAACATAGTCAGTCTCCTCATCGAGACATCTCTTGACGACCTGGTAAATCCTTCAACATGAGAAGTATTGATTGCGGCCATCCGGATCATCTCGATATCTGCAGGATGTCCGATCGCACCCATCGCCATGCGATCATAAATTTCAAAAATTTTTGAGGTTCTGCGATAAAAAGAAAGCAGCAAAATGCCCTCCTCCACAGACACGGCCACAACAGGCGAAGAACGTTTCAGTTGCTCCTCGATGTAGTCCCTGCGCTGATTGATCGCATCAACCCAACGATAAGGTTCATCAAACACCATGAACCTCCGTTTCCAGAATCTCTTTTAAAAGGTCCTCGCCCACTGTTTCAAGACCGTCACCCGACACCAGCTTGATGACAGGGTAAATCCTGTCACCCGACTGAACTCCTCCCGTTGCGGAGTCAAAATAGGATGCCGTTTCAAGAAGTCTCAGACTGAGGACGATCGCATCTTTTTTGGATAGGGAGGAAAGCCCGCCAGGGAGTCCCCAGTGATCAAGAAATCTCAGGATGCCCTGTACTTCAAGAGAACCGGACCCCCCCACTGCAAAAGGAGTTCCTTCAAAATGGGCACCAAGAATATCGTAAAAATAAATTCTGGGACCATTTGTTTCCGGGTCAAAGGTAATGAACAGGGGAACGACCCCACCGACTCCGTTCATTGCCATAGGGAGATTTTCCTTCAGAAGCTGGGCAAGAAGCCTTAATTGCCCCTCAAGGGACATCTCGTCAAGCTGAGAACGTCGATAGTATCGAAAAGAGTGGTCCAAAACCCTTGCCATCTCGATGGCCTGAGCTGGCGAACCTGAAATAGCAAGGACAGAACGCCCGTCAATTTCAATAACCTTCTCCACACGATTGGCCATAATCCTGTTGCCGGCTGTCGCCCGACGGTCACCGGCAACAAGAACACCGGACGAAAAGTGAAAGGCAAGAATCGTTGTCGCCTGAATCTCCGGCACTTTTCCCGAGGAGGATCTCTCCACTGAAAAATTTGGAGAAGCGCCCTGATGCTGCTTTAAAAGGTCCACAAAAGATCCGGATGCCCCCTTGACGGAATCGGTTATTTTCATTGGCCGGTCCTTTGCCGATATCGCTCGGATTGATTGGGATCCACCCTTTTCATCCTTTCGCGAAGACGATCAACGCCATCACGACCGCCTTCCGGTTTTTTGGGAACAGGAGCTTCCTGCTTGTTCTCGCGTCTTCCCGGTGAAGCAGGAGAAACGGGTTGATCCGGAAAAGCAATGATAAAATGTGCTGACAGCGTTTTTTCAGTAAACATCTTGAACCCTCCATACTGGTCAAACGTTAAGGACTGGAGAAGTCATTCCCTCTAAAGCTGAAAAAGGGCGACAAGTTCCCTTGGGTGAAGAAGTCCCATCACCTTTTGTTCAAGCACATCCATTTGTTCGGGAGTCTCCCTGAGAAAAAGAGGAAGATCAACAACCGACCCATCATGGAATCTTATCCTTTCCCACCCAGCCTCCGAAACCTTCTCCGCAAAATGGGAGAGGATCGCGCTCCGGATCCTGGGGCGCCCCTGTCCGGGAGAAACACTCAGAGCTCTGACAACATCCTCATCCTTCGTCAACCGGCGAATGGAACCGGCGGACTCCATCTCCCAAAACAGACCTTCTTCGGGATCCAGGTCATGGTAGGCAAGGTCCAGGCTTTGAAGCCATGGATCATTTGCGGCCAATGACTGCTCTTGCCTGAAAGAGTCGAAAAGTTCTTTCTTTGCAACCCAATCGACCCTGTCCGACAAAAGTGATGGATCCCTTCGGAAATCTTCCAGGGCCGATGCCCATTCTCCCAGGACCCAGGAACTCTCCTTGTCCTTAGGGGAAAAGCTCTGACAAACATGAAGATAGGCCTCAAGGATTTCCGATGCGAACATTTCGCCACCATTTTTCATCGGGACAGGCTTTTGATCATAGAGGTTCCGGGAAATCTCCTTGATTGCTTGAACTGGATCAGACATGGCAACCCCTGAAACCGAAATATCCCTTAGAAGCAAATTCAAAACCAGTTTTGTCATTCCCACTTTCATCGCTGTCTGCCATTCGGACATGTTGGCATCACCTGAAATCAGATGGAGCCTCCGGTAGGAAGATGTTTGGGCATGAGGCTCGTCACGACTGTTGACCAGGGGACGATTATGCATTGTGTCCACACCAATCAATGCCTCCATGAAATCGGCTCTCTGGGAGATCTGATAGCGAATTTCTCCCGGCCGCTCAGAAGACTCAGTTGCATATTTTCCTGAACCAATTAGTATCGTTCTGGCAACCAGATAGGGGAGAAGATGGGAAACAATCTTCTCAAAGGGGATCTCCCTGGGAAGAAGGTAGTTTTCATGACAACCATAGCTGTGTCCATGATAGTCCGTATTATTTCTGTACAGGGCAATTTTTCCACCCGATCCCAGGCGGCTCTCACGGTTCTTCTTTGCCATCCTCATGATCAGAATTCCCGCCCTGTCCTGAGCAAGGAGCTCGAAAAGGCTGTGGCACTCAGGTGTTGAATATTCCGGGTGAGTGTGATCGTTGTAAAATCGGGCTCCGTTTCGAAGGATCCGGTCGCTTTTCATCTCCCTGAACGAAAAAAAACGCTGATGATCGGAACGGGTAAACTCTTGCTCCTCAATATCCTGGGCAAGTCCCTCGGCGTGGAACCCTCTCGCATCCATCGAAGGATCCTCCTCCGAGTAGTTCCACTTTAAAGACTCGCTACCATCGTAAGACCGAATGAGCTCCATTGACTCAATAACAGGATCAGAATTCTCAATATCGCTCCGGACAATCCCGTACTCCGTCTCGATCCCGGCAATAACAGGAAAAGAAGGATCCATCATTCGATCTGCCGGCGTTCAAGAAAAGAACGCTCCTTCTCTCCCGGGCGAATACGCCTGATATCCACGACATCCCGTGAAGGAAGATCCAGAAGATTCAGCCAATCTCTTGCAACATCGGAATCCGGCAAAATATCCCCTTCCTCAAACTCCTTGGAGAGCGAATCCCACAAATCCTCTTCCTGGATTCCGGCAACTTCTTCGGAATTCGACAGCTCGCGTAAAAGAGCCTTCTCCTTGGCCCTGTCAAAAATTGACACAAGAATTGCCCCGGAAAGGAAGGACTTGCGATAGAGCGTTTCCCTTCGACCGGAGCGGAAGAAAAGATCCATGACCGCATTTTCCTGGCTCGAGGCATAAAGTCTGTCAAGAAAAGCAGAGAGCATTTCTTCCCTTTGCTTTCCGTCAAGAACGGTGGATTGCTTGACCGTTGGGATCGAAGGAGGAATAGCAAGGGACAATATTTCAAAAGCTGCTTCCCTATTCGGACGCAGAACACGTATTTTGCGATCAATTCGCCCTGGACGCAGGATTGCCGGATCAATGATTTCCGGACGGTTCGTGGCAAGAATCACCATAAATCCGGCTTGAGAGGATAAACCATCCATCTCGGCACAAAACATAGGGACGATCGTATTGTGTATATTAAATGCCCTTGAGGACTTTCTCGTCCCAAGAATTGCCTCCGCCTCATCGATAAACAGAACCGGAAACTCGCCCCTTGAACGTGACTCCCTGCCCTGCGCAAAAAGCTCCCTGACAATACGTTCAGATTCCCCAAGCCACATATTAAAAATCTCGGGTCCCTTCACATGAAAGAATGTTCCCTTGATTTCCCTGCCTTCCTTTTTTGACATCTCCCCTGCGATATAGTTGGCCGTTGCCTTCCCGATCAGCGTCTTTCCGCATCCCGGAGGACCATAGAGAAGAAATCCCTTGGGAGACTTGAAATGGTATTTTTGAAAAAGATCCGGGTGAAGAACAGGATTCAGGATCGCCTTTTGGATCTCCGAAAGTGCTTCCTTCTGCCCACCGATATCAGACCAGGAAATGTCGGCAACTTCCTTGATCAGATAAGGACTGTCCTGGGAAGAAACTTTCTCGAGGGCAAGCCTTGATGAAGGGTCAAGACGAACCGAATCACCGGGAGCCACCGGCTCATTCAGAAGTTTCTCCCCTCGCCCAAGAACCATCGAACCCATTCCGTTTCCCATTGCACGGTCCTGGCCAATCTCAAGACGACCATCCGGCAGAATTTTTTCGACCCGTGTAACTGGCCCATGCATATCCGCATCGAGTACACCTACAAGAGACATGGCCTCATTCAGTCGGACTCTCATTCCGGGATGACATGTGGAGGGATCGATCCTGGGATCGAGAGCCGCATGATAATCTCCACCTCCAACGGATACCCAGACAAAACCATCTTCCATGACTTCAATCAACGTTCCGATCCTGAAGGCTGGACTGGTGACCTTTTCAAGGACTTCATTCATCTTTTCCTGTTCGGACAGGAGTCGCCCCCACTCTACTTCTGCTTCATAAAGATTTTTCTTGAAACTGAAAAGATCCTTGCGAATCCCATCATGGTCATCAAGCTTTTTGGCAATTCGGTCAACCCCGTCAATCATGGAACGGAACAGTGTCTCCATGCGCTTTTTCTCATCGTTTTCCGAAGATTCGCGGGGAGAGGATTGGTCGAATGGTGGCTGATGCTTCGGCGGAGATAATGAACCGTGATCGCTCATCGGAAAGGACTCCTTCTGTCAGCTGGAGGAAGAGGGGATCTGAAACCATGCTGTTTTAGTCTAAGAGTCATACAAACACCAAGTCAATTGATCGATCAAAAAACTGGAGGGAATCTCAAAAAGAAAAATCGCTGAAATATTTACTTAGCTTTAACCCCTGGGCACTATAGTTTGAGCCGATATCCTGACCATAAATCTTGTCCGGCGGGCGGTTCATCCGTTCGTAGCGCAACCTGAAGATTCTTTGGCCATCAACGATCCTGAAGGGAACATCATGAGGTCTCACCTCCAGGACAGCCCTTGCACCCTGCTCGGAAAAACCAAAGCCAGGATCAAAAAAACCCGCATAATGTGTCCTGAGCTCCCCCGACTGAGCATCAAATTCCAGCATCTCGGCAGCGTAATCTTTCGGGATTTTAAGCCTTGAACGTGAAGCAAACAGATAAAATTCCTCAGGCTCCAGAATCAGGGAGCCACCAGCGGGCGTTTTGATAGGTTCCCAAAATGCCTCCGGAGAAAGAGGGAGTGGAGACGACAGGTCAAGAATCCCGGAGCTTTTCCGGGCACGGTAGCCGACAACATCCCCTCCGGACAGATCCACACCAAGGACAAGCCCATCCTGAAGCCCCCCCTCCGACTCCTCTGAATAGAGCGAATACTTTTTGTGAAGAAGGGAAAGATCCTCATCCGACAGGATGTCCCTTGAGGAAAAGAGCCTCAGCTGGGAAAGACAAAGTCCCGCAGAAATCCTCAACGGGAAAGAGCGGGAAAAAAGCTCCAGATAGAGCGCCCCTGAATACCCATAAGGAACATCGTCGAAACGGTGTCCACTTTCAGTCAGGACACGGGTAAAGACATCAATCCGGCCTGTCGAGCTTTTGGGATTGGACTTTCCTCCTATGGAAGAAGGAAGGGAGAGATATTCATCAAGCGGAATGATATAGATCGCTCCCGGCTCAATATAGGGATGGGAATTGAGATCTATCTGATACAGGGTCATCTCCGGGAGAAGATTCTGGACGGTTTCTCCTTGGGGAAGGAAGCTGCTTCTTACCCGGTAGGCAATCGATCCCAGGCGCAAATCAAGAGAGGCCGGCTGGATTTCGAAGCGCTGATAGCGCCCCGAATGAATGTGACCATCTGAAACAAGTCTCAATATCTCCCTGTCACTCAATGTTCCCAAAAAAAATCCTCCGATCGATCAAGATCATCCCTCAATTTTTTCAGCAGTTCGCCATCCTGACCATTCCAGCGGTCGAGGAAAACCAGATCCGAAAGTTTTTGCCGGTAGGCCCAATCTTCAGTTTCAAGCATGGGGCGGTTTGGAAAAGCTGAAACAAATCCGAGACACAAAAGACCTATCGGTCTGATATGAAAGGGAAGGCCAAGAATCGACTGGACATCCCCCTTTCGAAAAATTGTCACCCAACCCATACCGATCCCTTCCGCCCGGGCAGCAAGCCACATGTTCATGATCCCACATGAAGCGCTGTAGAGATCCGTATCGGCATCAGACAACCTCCCCAGGACGTGAGGACCCTCCCTTGAAGGGTCAATCGTCACGGCAATAACCAGGGGAGCTTCCAGAATCGCCTCAACTTTCAGAGAGAGAAATTTTTCCGCCCGCGGAGATTCAAAGATAACAGCCGCAGACTGCCGTTCCTTGTCGACGGCATGCTTGAGCTGCATCCGGATGTTGTGATCTTTCACCAGGATGAAGTTCCATGGCTGCATAAATCCCACGGAAGGGGCATGATGAGCTGCCCTCAGCAGCCGGACAAGCGTTTCATCCGGAATTGGATCCGGGAGAAATTCCTTTCGTATATCACGCCTTGTATAGATGGCATGATAGACCCCCCTTCGCTCTTCAGGGGGGAAAGAGTGGTCCGGTCGGGAAGAAGACGGAGTGGGGTCAGGAGTGGAGCCACCCATTTCTTCAGCGGGCTTCATCGATCATTCCCGGATGAATGGTCCGTGAAGCCGATTCCCGAGGATTCGAGCAAACGCCATCTCCCTCGGAAGAAGACTTCGCTATTGTCTCTGCTCCGGAAGACGGATCCGGATAGGTAAAGATTTTCCCTTCATAGTTTTTCAGGACAACATCTCCGTCACCCATCGAAATCATGTAATCAGACGGAAGAACAGGGATCTTTCCACCTCCACCGGGAGCATCAATCACATAATGGGGAACGGCCATGCCCGAGGTGTGCCCCTGAATTTCCCTCATCACTTCAAGCCCCTTGGAAACAGGTGTCCTGAAGTGGTTCGCACCCCTCGTCAGGTCGGCCTGGTAAAGATAGTAAGGCTTGACCCTGATGGTCAGAAGCTTTTGAAAAAGCCTCTTCAATACAGCCGCGTCATCATTGACCCCCTTCATCAGGACCGTCTGGCACCCCAGCGGGATTCCCGCATCTGCAAGCATAGTGCAGGCCAGGGATGTTTCCGGAGTAATCTCATCCGGATGATTGAAGTGCAGGTTCATGTAAAGGGGATGATACTTCCGAAGCATTGAAACCAGGGACGGAGTTACCCTCTGAGGAAGTGACGAGGGCACTCTCGAGCCGATCCTGATGATTTCGACGTGGGGAATAGCCCGCAGGGAAGAGATAATGTGTTCGAGATAATCATCCTTCAGCATCAGAGGATCTCCGCCAGACATGATAATGTCCCGTATCTCCGTATGCTCCCTGATATAGGCGATTCCCTCGTCTACCTCGTCCCTCGTGACAACTCCTTCCGGGGTGCCGATCATCCTCTTTCTTGTACAATACCGGCAGTAAATCGGACATTGGTTTGTGACAAGAAAAAGAACCCTATCCGGATACCGGTGAACAATAGCCGGAACGGGACTGTCCTCATCTTCGGACAACGGATCGAGAGGGCTATCCATATCCATGATCTCTTCCGGGTCGGGGATGACCTGACGGCCAATCGGCCCCATAGGATCCTTGATCAAGGACTGGTAATAGGCATTGATCCTGACCGGGAAAATCTCTTCCACATCTTTTTGTTCTACACCGTCCTTCGCCAGGCGCCAATCCTGGGGAAGCTGATCCGAACGACGGATGCCGTCCACAAGAAGCCTTTGCCATTCTTCCATATATAAACTCCAGAGCTATAAAGACATTTCCAGTCGAACCGGTGCACCAGGAGCAAGGATCGCATCCGTCATGCCATGGATGATTTTCTTGTCCTGTGGACAGGCAGTTATCAGAACACCACCGAGAATCGCTTTCCCTCCCCGGACAAAATAATAAGGGCAGGCTCGAACCCGGTATAAGCCCGATTCGACAGAATCGGTATCAATATCAAAACAGGAAAATTCAAACAATGATGTACGAACAAACGGCTGCAAGATATGCGGAGTGACCGGCCATGCACTAAAAGCGTCGGCAACGCTCCGGTTCCAGTCTTCCTCCGGGAGGTCGTGGCCAATAACGACACCCCTGCTCCCCCAGGACTCAGGTGAAAATCCGGAGGGTTTAATGATGAGTTCCCGTTCTTTTTGAGTCAACCCGACCAAAGACTGAAAATCGAGGAGCCTCCGACCTTTGACTTCCAGGCCAACAATCGCAGCACCTGCAGGAACAGGGGTCGGGTCGAGCGGCCATGTCTTCGGAATGATCTGGTTCAGAACACCCCTGTAGCTTTCACTGATCTCGGATTTCCAGTAGCCATCCAAACGGTGATGGTGCCAGAGGGCCATGCCAAGCTTTTCTTCAAGCCATGGCTTGAAGGGGGGAGTTACCTTAAGCTTTCCCCCTTTGACAAAGTATTGGATGATATCGATTTTAGGAATATTGGGAAGATCAAAAAGCTCGAAAAACCGGTATATAATATTGATTCTAATGACATTTCCGGAAGAATCCTTTCGAAAAATCCCTTCACCATCAAAAGAAATCTCTCTCGGATGCAGGCAGGCCGCCGGAAAGAAGTCGGCATCAAGACACTCTGCAAGGTAACGCATCTCAGAACGATAGTCATGAGACTCGTCAGAGACAAGGATTGCAAGCGACGGATCCGGGACCTGCGAACGGATCATGGACGCAAATCCGGAAAGCATCCCGCCCGTCCCGCCAAAAACACCACTTCCTCCGACATCACGCATCGACCGGGTCAGCGCATGAAGCAGACCGACACCACCTGGCACCGAGTCCATCTCGGTCAGAACCGGCCCAGACGGAGTGATCAGAAGGTCCGGACGAAGGATTCCCGGAAGATCATGCCTGAATTTTTTTGAACGTCCGAACTCGACCAGTTCACGGGGCTTCCCCCTGTCGAGCATTTCTGAAACAAAAGAGAGGCTCGGATCAACCGAAGATTTTCTGTATAATGCGTCAAGAGCCTGATAGAATTCATAGAGCGCCTGTCCGATATCTTCAAGAAGGACCTGATCGAGACCTGAAATAGAAATCGCAGAAAGAGGAAGGCGGAACGGTTTTTCAAACAACCCCTTCCTGCCAAGGAATCTGGCCGTATCCCATGCTGCTTCCGGAGAAGCGGATGCCATCATTTCAGTAGTGGAAGTCATGGCTTATTCTAGCCCAGACGATCGGACAGGGCAAGGATAAACACGAAAAGATCAGCTCCCTGGGACCTGATATATCTTTTGTCATCGCAGTCAGACACATGCTGGAGGTTCCCCTGTCACCATTTGAAATCTTGCTCATCAAAATAGCTGCCGGATTCTACTTTGGAGCCTTTGTCCTGCTCCTGGGAGATATTCTTTTTTCACGGGTCAAACATGGATCCCTCGCCGGTGTCACCGCAGGCGTCGGCGGCGTTCTGGTACACACTCTTGCCCTTTTCATCCATTTCACATCCATAGGGCATATCGCCCTTGCCACCTTAAGGGAAGCAGTCTCGTTCTTCTCCTGGTCACTTGTTGTATCATTCCTCTATCTTGAGCACCAAAGGAAAGGATCACTCCTGGGGATCCTCATCTTTCCTGTTTCATTCGGGGCGCTCCTGTTTGTCCTCGGAGAAGGAGTCAGGTCCGGGCCGACAAAAGAAGGGGCTGAAAGCCTTCTGGTCCGCCTCCACTCAATCCTTGTCGATCTTGGCCTCGCATCAGCCACCATTGCCTTCTTCCTTTCCATCCTTTACCTGCTTCTTGAAACATTTCTCAGAAAAAAGATCTTCAACACCCTCTTTAACCGACTGCCATCCCTCGAGTTTCTTGACCGGCTGAACAGAGAGTTCAACGGGCTTGGATTTTTATTCTTGACCCTAGGCCTTGTTTTTGTCATGATCTGGTCTTACGGCACATCCGGTGTTTTATGGCCATGGGGGAAAAGGGGCTCATGGGCTTTCCTGGTCTGGTTTCTCTATCTGGGACTTGTTCTTCTCAGACTCAAGAAGGGATTTCAGGGACGACAGGCGGCTTATCTTTCGATTGCCGGATTTTTCCTGTTCGTCGTGACCATTCTGGCTGTCAATCTTTTTGTAGGAGGCGGTCATTCAGTACTTTAGCCATCTGTTGCAAAGCCGTTCCAAAAAGGAGGGCCAACTGAATTGCTGAGAATGACACTTGCCGGGGTGAACCACAAGAAGACCCCCATCGAGGTCCGCGAGAAACTGGCGTACCCCAAGGAACATCTCGACGAAGTCATCAGGAATTTAAGCACAAAGGATGGGGTCCTCGAGTGCATGGTCCTTTCCACATGCAACAGGGTCGAGATCATCACGATCACGACCGGCGGTAATCCCGACCAGTCCTTTTTCCTTGATTTTCTGAAAAATACGCATCCTTCCCTCTCACAAGTCAATATTGCTCCCTATCTTTATCACCTCACGGGGGAAAACGCGGTCCGTCATTTTTTTGAGGTGACAGCAAGCCTTGATTCGATGGTCGTAGGGGAACCGCAAATCACCGGACAGGTCAAGGATGCCTTTGAAAGAGCCAAAACACTTGGCTATACGGGGCTTTTTCTGAACCAGCTCTTCCAGCGGGCCATCTCCGCATCCAAAAGAGTTCGAACAGAAACAGCCATCAGCCACCTTCCTGTTTCGATAAGTTATGCCGCCTGCCAGCTGGCCCGGAAGATATTCCAGACGATGGATGACAAGAGCGTGCTCCTTCTTGGCGGCGGGGATATGGCCCAGCTTACAGCCAGACATATGAAAAAGATGGGTGTCCGCTCACTCACACTCATGACCCGGGACTCCCACAAGGGCATCGCACTGGCGTCAGAGTATGAAGCGACCTATCGTCCTTTCAACGAGATTGAAGAAGCGCTTGCCGACTCCGACATGATTGTCTGTTCAACAGGCGCCGAACACTATCTCGTTACCACGGAGATCGCCGAAAGGTCCCTTGCAAAAAGAGGACGCCGGTCCATGTTCATGATCGACATTGCCGTCCCACGAAACATTGATCCGGAAGTCGGCCGTCTTGGGAATCTTTTTCTTTATAACGTTGACGACCTCAAAGCCGTCGTTGAGTCGAACCAGAAAGAACGGGAATTTGAGGCCCATGCAGCAGGGGCGATCATTTCGGAGGAACTGCGTTCCTTCGCACGATGGCAGGAGAACAGGTCATCGGTTCCACTCATTCAGGCACTCAAGAGCCATACAGAGCGAATTCGCCAGTCAGAAATCGAGCGTTTTCAGGGAACGCTTTCAACACTGCCTCCCGAAGCGCGCGAAAAAGTCGAGATCCTTACCAAATCCCTGTTGAACAAAATTCTACATCCGGCCTACCAGACCATCAGGCACTCTCCCGGCTCAGAAGAGATCTGGGAATGGACAATGAAGTGCTATGGACTTCCGGAAAATGCCCTGGACTCGCTTGTTCAGGAAAAAGTTAAAGAAACTCCTGAAATCTCCAATCCAATCCCCTTTTTGAAAGGTGAAAGCCCGGCCTGATGACTCAAATTCTGAAAATAGGAACCAGGGGCTCCGAGCTTGCACTCTGGCAGGCGCGTCACGTCGCAAAACTTATAGAGGAAACATCCGGAATCAAGTCTGAACTGACCATCATCAAGACATCAGGCGATATGATTCTTGACAGGCCCTTGTCCGATGTCGGAGGAAAGGGTCTCTTCGTCAAGGAGATCGAGGAGGCCCTTCTTTCCCACCAGGTAGACCTGGCCGTTCATAGCATGAAAGACGTCCCGGCTGAAATGCCCGATGGCTTGATTCTCGGGGTCACAATGGAGCGGGAAGACCCCCGGGATGTTTTTGTAAGCCTCAATTATCCGAACCTGAGAAGTCTGCCGACCGGTGCAAAGATTGGAACGTCCTCCCTCAGGAGGGTTTCCCAGGTTCGAAGAATAAGACCGGACCTTGTTATCGTCCCTGTTCGGGGAAATGTCGGAACACGCCTCAGAAAGCTTGAAGAAGGCCTGGTTGATGCCCTTCTCCTCGCTGGTGCAGGAATGAAAAGGCTTGGACTGGAACACAAAATCACCGAATGGATTGCTGTTTCCGATCTGCTCCCCGCAATCGGTCAGGGAGCCCTCGGACTTGAGTACAGGGAACACGACAACTTCACCAGTTCCCTTGCATCAAAACTTTTTCACCAGGAAACACACATCGCCGTCTCTGCAGAAAGAGGCGTCATGAAAAGTCTGGCCGGTGGGTGTCAATTACCAGTTGCTGCTTACGCCACCGTCAAAAGAAGCGGATGGGTCCAGCTTGAGGCACGTGTCATGAGCCTCAATGGGGACAGGGTCCTGACAGAAAAAGTAACAGGACCTTCCGAAGAAGCCACCGAACTTGGCCTTGCCATCGGGCAAACACTCCTTGAAAAGGGTGGAAAAGAGATTCTTGATGAAATACGGCTTGGTTCCTGAGTCAGGAGATCACTAGATTGCATCTGCCTCCACCAAACAAGATCGTCGACGCCATGAAAACACTCGAAGGGGGGGGATTCCCCGTCCGGCGCCCCTTTCCGACAAGTATTATTCATGATGCCGACCCTTTTCTTCTTCTTGACCACATGGGCCCCGTCAACTGGGGAAAAGGAGAGGCAGTCGGAGCCCCCGACCATCCGCACAAAGGCTTTGAAACGGTGACATATCTCCTTGAAGGAGAGATGGAGCACAAAGACTCCAGGGGCCACTCCGGAAGAATGGGCCCAATGGACCTTCAGTGGATGACAGCAGGCTCAGGGCTCCTTCATTCCGAGCTTCCATCTCCCCGTTTTCTTGAACAGGGCGGGGTCATGAACGGATTCCAGATCTGGATCAACCTTCCGGCCAAACTCAAAAACACCCCACCCCACTATCAGGAAATCTCCGGGGACAGGATTCCATCCCTTCAGAACAACGAAAAAACAGGCTTGGTCAAGATTCTTGCAGGAGAACAGTCAGGGGTCAAATCTCCGATAAACACACTGCATGAGGTTTTTATAGGCCATATCATTCTCGACCCGGAAGCAACCATCTCCCTTTTGCTCTCACCGGAGGACCGAACACTCCTGTACGTTTTCAAAGGCTCGCTCTCTCCCAATGGAGACAAAATGGTGATTCGGGAAAGCCAGATGGCACTCTGGGACCCGGATGCCAACCGATCGGACAAGTGGACCCTCAAAAGTACGAAAGAAGGAGTACAGGCGCTTGTCCTTTCATCCCCGCCAATCGGGGAACCTGTTGCCCGCTATGGGCCTTTCGTGATGAATACCATGGAAGAAATCAGAGAATCCATCGAAGAATATCGATCCGGAAAATGGGGAGATATCAACTGAAACTGCTCTCTTTCCGGCCAAGAACGATCGCAAAATCCTCATTCGAAGAGAGATGACTCCCCCGTCCGGAACACCTGAACAGGCCCCCTACAAAAAGACATGATCTATTAGCGTATCGGATAGCAACAAGATGGATAGCATTGCCCCGGAAAAAAAATTTGGAACAGTATACCTTGTTGGAGGCGGCCCGGGAGACCCGGAGCTACTGACCATAAAGGGAAAAAAGGCACTTGAAAAAGCTCAGGTGGTTCTCTACGACCACCTGTCATCACTGGACCTTCTGGACCTGGTTCCCGAAACGGCTGAGTATATCGATGTCGGCAAGGAGAGGGGCCACCCGAAACTGGGACAAAGGGAAATAGAAGAACTGATGATCGACCGGGCACAAAAAGGACTGACAGTCGTCCGCCTCAAAGGAGGAGACCCTCTCGTTTTTGGTCGGGGCGGAGAGGAAGGCCAGGCCCTTGAAAAGGCCGGGATTCCCTATATCATCATTCCAGGAGTGACCTCGGCTATTTCCGTTCCGGCATATGCTGGAGTTCCTGTAAGCCACAGGGATACCAATTCCCGCATTTCCATCATCACCGGTCATGGCAGTCCTGACCGCATGACGGACAAGGAAATATCCTCCCTGGCAGTTCCGATGCAAACGCTCATCGTCATGATGGGTGTGGAACACATCCAGAAATTGGCCCAAAAACTCCTCGCGGCAGGAAGGAGCAAGGAAACGCCGGTCATGATCGTTCGATGGGGAACGACTTCCGCCCAGACATCATGGGAAACAACGCTGGATGAACTGTCAGTCCGGACACTTGATCCTCCGGTTAAACCTCCGGCGGTTGTCATCATCGGGGAATCCGCGGGAAAGAATGTCAGGCTTTCATGGAAACAACATCTTCCACTGACACAAAAAACAGTCATGATTACAAGGGAACGGGATCAGGCAGATTCGCTCAAAAATATCCTGACCTCCCTGGGCGCAGAGGTAATCATCTGTCCAGCCATCAAAATCGAGCCGCCTGACGACTGGACAGAAACGGACAATGCCATCAGGGAACTGAACCGGTGGAACTGGATCATGTTTCTGAGCCCAAATGGTGTTCGGGGGTTCCTGACCCGATTCATTGCTTTGCACCGGGACCTGCGGGAGATCCATGGGCAGAAAATCTTCTCGCTCGGCCCCCAAACGACAAAAGCTCTCTCCGGGTGGGGAATCATTCCGGACCTTGTTTCCGAAGAGTCCCACGGTCAAGGGGTCATAGAGTCCATGAAAAAGTCTCTTTTAAAAGGGGAAAAGATTCTCCTGATCAGGGGAGACCGGGGCGACAGGTCCATTCCCGAAGAATTGAGCGCTGCCGGTGGAGATGTCTCTGTCATTTCCTGTTACCAGAACAGGTTGCCCAGGCTTCTGCCTCATGCCGAAGAGCGGATCAAAGCAAGGATTCATGACGGAACAATTGACGCGATGGTTTTTTACAGCCCGTCCGCGGTTACCAACATTTTAAGCATGTTTGCGCAACTGGCTCCTTCCATACGCCAGGTACCAGCGTGCGCAATAGGTCCTACCACAAAAAAAGCCCTCGAATCCGAACACTTTTCAGACATCACTGTTTCAAAGGACACGACCGTTGAGTCAATGGTTCAAGCCATTGGAGAATCACTGAACAAAAAACTTCAGCACTAAAACACTAAGGGGTATTGACCATGGGATTCCCTATTGATCGCCCAAGACGGCTCAGGAACTCCGAAAACATCCGGAATCTAGTCAAGGAATACAGGCTCCACCCATCACAGCTGATTTTGCCTCTCTTCATTACATTCGGGCAAAACAAGAAAGAAGCAATCTCTTCCATGCCCGGAGTCTTCAGATACTCCGTCGACAGACTCTCGCCTGTCATAGAAGAAGCCAGGAAAGTTGGAGTCTCAAGTTTCCTTCTCTTCGGGATTCCGGAAACAAAAGATCTTGAGGCGACACAGGCACTTAACCCTGAAGGACCAGTACCATCGGCTATCCGTTTCATGAAAAAACATTTTCCGGAAACGACGATCATGACAGATGTCTGCATCGACGAATACACCTCCCATGGCCATTGTGGATTCCTTTCACCCGACAACAGGATCGAAAATGACTCAACGCTCACCTGCCTTGCCCGGATGGCTCTGATCCATGCCAGGGCGGGAGCTGATGTTGTCGCCCCGTCTGACATGATGGACGGGCGAGTGTCGGCCCTACGAACCGCTCTCGACAAGGAAGGCTTTACCGATACACTGATCATGTCCTATGCAGTCAAATACGCATCCTCCTTTTACGGTCCGTTCAGGGATGCAATGATGTCAGGACCGCAGTTTGGTGACAGGAGCTCCTACCAGATGGATCCAGCCAGCAGAACAGAGGCGTTAAGAGAGGCCCGACTGGATGTTGAAGAAGGCGCTGACATCCTCATGGTCAAACCGGCACTCCCCTATCTCGACATTTTAAGGGATGTCAAAAATGCGGTCGACCTTCCCATGTGTGCATACCAGGTCAGCGGTGAATACTCAACATTGGTCGCCGCAGGGCAAAATGGCTGGATCAACCTTGACAAAGCCATCATGGAAAGCCTCCTGTGCATTCACCGGGCGGGAGCTTCGGCAATCATCACCTACTTCGCAATCCGGGCGGCAGAGCTTCTTCTCAAGGGAGACTGATGGAAAAGACACTGTCTGGGAAAACCGGTCCGGGAAGATTCTTCGAAACGGGGAAAATCCCGACCAGCGCCGGCACGCATCTCCCATGAAAATCATTGAACGATTCTCGGACGAAGGATTTTCTCCACCTGGCAACACATACCCTCCCGGAACCAGAACATTTCTTTCCATAGGCAATTTTGATGGTATCCACAAAGGACACCAGCAACTCCTCAAAAGACTCGTCACCCTGGCCAGGGAGAATCAGGCACTTGCAACAGTCATCACTTTTTCCCCTCATCCCCTGGAGGTACTCTTTCCCGAGAAACCTTTCCTCAGAATCATGGACCCTTCCCACAAAGAAAAAATTCTTGAGTCCATCGGAGTGGATATCCTGACGGTTGTTCCTTTTACCAAAGAACTTTCCAAGATGAACCCCGATGAGTTTACGAAAAATTTCCTGAACAGGCTTTTTCCGTTGGTCGGGCTTATTATCGGAGAAAATTTCAGATTTGGACACGAGAGAGCTGGATCTGTTTCCGACTTCAAACGGCTTTTGCCTCCCCTTGGTGTCTCCGTCGAGGTGATTCCTCCAATCATGGAAAACGGCTCAAGGATATCAAGCTCCCGAATCAGGGATTTGATTCGGGCCGGAGATGTGCGGGAAGCAGGAAAACTTCTCACGCGTCCATTCCAGATCGAAGGTCCCATCATCGACGGAGAGAGAAGAGGCAGACGGATCGGCTTCCCGACAATCAACATCCTCCCCCCTCAGGGGAGGATTCTCCCTCCAAATGGGGTTTATGCCACTGTCACCAGGATCCAGGACAAAATATATCCAGGCGTTTCCTATATAGGGAGCAGACCAACCTTCGGTCAGGGGCAGATCATTTTGGAAACACACCTGTTCGATTTTGAAGGCGATCTTTACGGACTCATGGCCGAAGTCTCATTCATCGAGCACCTCAGAGGCGAAAAATCTTTCAGCGGCCCACAGGAACTGATCAATTCGATTCGGCAGGACTCCGAACAATCCCGAAAGCTCCTCAATGAACTCCCGGGATAAACATCCTCCCGACTTCAGGATTTTTCTTGAAGCGCTGCGGATTTTCCTTGAGAGGAATCGTCTGTCCGATGCGACGTGGAGAGACTTCAAGGCTTTTGTCGGCGTGTCTGGCGGCGCTGATTCGACCTGCCTCCTTTATACCTTGTCCATGTTCCCTCCGATCAGGAACGTCCTCACCATCCTTCACTTCAATCACCAGACCGATCCTCACAGAAATAAAAGGGAAGAAGACTTTGTAAAGGATCAGGCTGTGGCCCTCGGCCTGCCGGTCATTGTCGGATATCGGGAAAAAGATCTCCCGGACTGCTCGGAAGAGACCCTTCGAAGGGAGCGATACCGTTTTTTCAACCTGCATCTTGATGAAACGCCACATTCGATCCTTTTCCTGGGACACCATCTCTCCGACCAGTCCGAAACGATCCTCATGAACCTTTTCCGCAACAGGGGCCCAAGAGGGCTTATGGGAATGCAGGAGTTCAGGGAGGGACGCTATGCACGTCCCTTCCTCTCCCTGACCTCGGACGAGATCAGAAAAGGACTTCAGGAACAGGGCATCGACTATCTCAGAGACCCAAGCAATGAAGACAGCCGATACCTCAGAAACCGGATCAGAAATGAACTGGCACCCCTGATCCGTGAGATATTTCCTCCCAAAGGAATTGATTCACTTCCTGCACTTGCAGAACAGATCGGAAGGGAACTCACGACAGAGATCAAGAATATCAAGAATCTTCCAGATCATGAGAGCAGGGGAACCATTCTCATGTCTTTATCACTCTTTCGCTTCCTGTCACCCGTGAGACAGTCCCTATTGCTGGAGGATCTGTGGAAGCATCAGTCCCGGTGGGGCTTGCCCATCCCACCACCTGGCAATATCCTTCGAAGCATGAACAGAAATCCTCCGATGACGGGACCGATGGGAAACGGGTGGTATGCTTCAATCCAGTCCGGGAGAATTCGACTTTACCATTCCGAGACAGGAGAAGATCTGGACAAGATCCTCTCTCCGTTTTACAGATTTGAACCACTCGACACCAAAAGCAATATGGACCACAATATAAAGCTTCCAAAGGGTGGAATTATCCGTCTGGAACCAAGTCCCTCCGGAGAGACGACAAACATGTGGGAGAGCGGCAGGAAGATTTCGAGACAATGCGTTCTCTCCCAGGAAGAACTATCGGGTCTTGTTCTGGGGTATCCTTTCCTGGGAGCCAAAATCAGAAGCAGTGTTTCCGGAAAACCGCCGAAGCATTTGAACCGGGAACTCCTGAAATCTGGACTCTGCCGGCAGGACAGAAGCCAGACTCCCGTGCTTTATAAAAATGGTGAGGCCCTTTGGGTTCCGGGGGTCGTTCCACTTCCCAAATCCCCTCTCTCTCAAACGGGATGGGGACTCAAACTGACATACTTTCCCTGGAAGGAGCTCTGAGCCGTTGGAAAAAATTTTTGGAAAACCACTGATTACCCACGATGAGATCGTCCACAGGATCAGGGAGCTCGGGATCCAGATCACCGCTGATTACTCCCAAAAAAATCTTATCCTGATAGGAGTACTGAAAGGTGCCTATGCTTTTGTTGCCGATCTCTCAAGGGCTATAGGCCTTCCTGCAGGGATTGATTTCATCATGACATCAACCAACGCTGACGGAGAAAAAACCATAACGACTCCCACAATGGACCTCAAGTCAGCCGATGTCCTGGTCATCGAAGATATCATCGACTCTGGAGTAACGGCAAAAGTCATTCTTGAACAACTCACAAAACTTGGAGCTGACAGTGTCAGGATATGCTCCCTTCTGGACAAGCCAGCTGGCAGAAAACTGGACATCACACCTGACTATATCGGCTTTTCCGTTCCCAACCGCTTTGTCATCGGATACGGACTCGATTACAAAAACAAGTACAGGACACTGCCTTATATCGCGGTTCTCGACGAACGTGCCGGATCATAGGTCCGATTTCATTGATGAGAGCGCGATGTCAATGCTAGAATGTACGGCATGTTGCTTATTCACGACTAAAAATCAGTACCTCTGGGGGTGTGAATGAAACCGTTTTACAAGAACCTCGCGCTCTGGCTCGTTATTGGGTTGGTTATCTTTCTGGTATTTGACCTCTTTCAGGTACGACAACCTGGATACAAGAACCTGATCTTCTCCGATTTCATCTCAAAACTTCAGTCAGACCAGATCAGTGAAGTGACGATCAAGAACAATTACATCAGCGGGGTCATGAAAGACGGATCCCATTTTAATACCTATGCGGCAAACGACCCGAACCTTGTCTCCGAACTCCAGAAAAAAAACGTACGGATTGTTGCCGTTCCCCCCGAAGAAAATCCATGGTACCTGAATCTTCTCATTTCATGGGGACCAATCGTTGTGCTGGTACTGTTGTGGATCTTCTTTATGCGTCAGATGCAGACGGGAGGAAACAAAGCCATGTCTTTCGGTAAATCAAGAGCAAAATTGATCTCTGAGGACAAGAAAAAAATAACGTTTGCCGATGTTGCCGGAGTTGAAGAAGCCAAGGAAGAACTTGTCGAGATCGTCGATTTCCTTAAGGATCCCTCAAAATTCCAGAGACTGGGCGGCAGGATTCCGAAAGGTGTCCTCGTTGTCGGTCCTCCCGGAACGGGAAAGACCCTGCTTGCAAAAGCAATTGCAGGAGAGGCAGATGTTCCCTTCTACAATATCAGCGGCTCGGACTTCGTGGAGATGTTTGTCGGAGTCGGAGCATCCCGTGTAAGGGACCTTTTTGAGCAGGGAAAGAAAAACGCGCCATGCATCATTTTTATCGATGAGATTGATGCAGTCGGTCGACACAGGGGAGCAGGGCTTGGCGGAGGCCATGACGAGCGTGAACAGACTCTGAATCAGCTACTTGTGGAAATGGACGGATTTGAAAGCAATGAAGGGGTTATTCTTATTGCCGCGACAAACCGGCCGGACGTCCTTGATCCCGCCCTGTTGAGACCGGGCCGATTTGACAGGCAGATTGTGGTAGGACGCCCCGACCTGCAGGGAAGGATCAAGATCCTTGAGGTCCATACAAGAAAGATTCCCATCGACTCGTCCGTCAACCTTGAAACAATTGCACGAGGCACCCCAGGATTTGCCGGGGCCGACCTTGCCAATCTGGTCAACGAAGCAGCCCTTCTGGCCGCGAGGCGCAACAAGAAAACGGTCGAGATGCCAGACTTCGAAGATGCAAAGGATAAAGTTCTCATGGGCGTTGAACGCCGGTCGATCCTGATCACCGAAGAAGAAAAGAAGGTCACGGCATTCCATGAAGCTGGCCATACACTCGTGGCAAAGCTCATTCCTGGAACCGACCCTGTACATAAGGTAACCATCATTCCCCGTGGACGTGCTCTCGGTCTTACCCAGCAGCTTCCGACTGAAGACCGGTACACCTATAAAAAGGAATACCTCCTCAACACCATTGCCATTCTGATGGGAGGAAGGGTTGCCGAAGAAATCGTCATGAAAAGCATGACGACCGGAGCCGGAAATGATATCGAACGGGCAACTGACATGGCCAGAAAGATGGTCTGCGAGTGGGGCATGAGCGACAGGCTTGGACCAATTACATTCGGCAAGAAGGAT
Source organism: Nitrospirota bacterium (assembly GCA_021844645.1). Next base: position 3,030 of record JAKBTA010000001.1, on the reverse strand, counting down.
GAAGAGATCTTTCTTGGGAGAGAAATTTCCCAGCATCGGGACTACAGCGAATCAACCGCACTTGAAATTGACAGTGAAGTCAGCAGGATTGTCTCAGAGAACTACCAGAGGGCAAAAGATTTGCTCACAACCAATGTCGTAGCCCTGACCAGTATTGCTGAGGCTCTTTTATCAAAAGAAACCCTTGACGGGGCAGAGGTCGACGAGCTGATTCGCACCGCCAATGCAACCGCCTGACACCACCTTACGAATCCGGAACGCCCTGACCGCAAGATCGGGGCCACTGATCATGGGGGTCATGAATGTGACCCCCGATTCGTTTTCACACCTCTCACGCGTTACATCCCCAAAAGAAGCTTTTGAAAAAGCGCAGATTCTTCTTGATGCCGGAATGGATATGCTCGATATCGGAGCAGAATCGACCCGTCCGGGATTTACCCCTATGACAACAGAGATTGAGCTGGGCAGGCTCTTGCCGGTTCTTGACCTTGTTGCCCGCCTTCCCGTGGCTCTTTCGATCGACACAAGGAATCCGGTTGTCATGGAACGGTCAATGGCTTATTCTCCTCTCATTATCAATGACACGGGTGGACTTGAGGATGACGGATTTCTTCTTCTCATGAAAAAACACGCCAACCTTTTGGGGGTAGTCATGCACGGTGCCGGTTCAGGAGTCAGTCATCACAAAAAAGAGATTGGCCGGCCGGTCACTGAATCTGTTTCAGATTATCTCGGATCAAGACTCAAAGAGATCTCAGAAACCGGGATTGGAGCAGAGAGACTGCTCTTTGACCCTGGAATCGGATTCGGGAAAACCACAGAGGAGAATATCCATCTGATCAGACACATCAGTGAGCTGATCCCCGGCTACCCGATCCTTCTCGGTGTTTCAAGGAAGAGATTCCTTGGTGAGATCACCCGGGAAGAAATCCCTGAAAACAGGGACCCTCAGACACTGGCTGTGTTGGCTCTGGTCTTCAGGAAGATTTCGATCTTCAGGGTCCACGACGTCAAGGGAGCCGTTGCCTTCCGAAACGCATTCAATGCCATCAGTGCCGGGATGAATCATCATGGGCCTTAATATCACCTGGCACAGCATTGTCGATATCTCGGCGGTCTGGTTCATTATTTACCAGATCCTTCTTCTTTTAAGAGGCAGCCGGGCCTTCCAGATGGTTGTCGGGATCCTGATCTTCCTCTTCATCTACCTTTTCTCAAGCCTGTTGAAGCTTGATACTCTCAACTGGATGATTACAAGCTTCTGGTCACAGTTGATACTCGCTGTTCTCATCCTGTTTCAGCCGGAGATCCGGAGAGCCCTCGCAAGGGTGGGAAAATCTCCCCTTCTTCTGGGATTTCGACTTTCAGAAACATCCCTGGATATCGACGAGATTCTCAAAACATTGCAAACCCTCTCCAAAAGGGGCATGGGCGCAATCATTGTCCTCGAACGGAACAACGACCTTTCTGATGTTGTCGAGGTCGGGACAACCATTGACGCCACCATTTCACAGGAGCTCCTCACATCTATTTTCCTCTCCTACTCTCCGCTTCACGATGGTGCAGTCATTATCCGACAAAACAGGATTCTGGCAGCGGGATGTTTCCTCCCCATCTCTCTTTCTGGTGATGTCTCCCGCCATCTGGGGACAAGGCACCGGGCGGCCATAGGGATTACAGAGGAGACGGATGCGCTTGCGCTCGTCGTATCGGAGGAAACAGGTCAGATATCCCATGTCATCGCCGGACGAATTCACCCGATGGCAAACATGACTGATCTGAGAAGCATTCTGGTTCGCCTGTTCAGGAAGCAGCAACCCTCCAGGCTTGCCCTACGCGCAGCACTCTTCAGACAAAAAGTTGAACAAAAGATGGGGGGAAAGACAGACTATCCCACCCCTAAAAGACCATACTCAAAACAGGCACCAGCCCAGGAGACTTTCCTCCCCCAGGAAAAGAAGGATCTGGAGAAATGATCATTCCACAGAAAATTCGTCAGTTTTTTTCGACCAACCTTCTCCTGAAAGCACTCTCTCTCTTTCTTGCGATTCTCCTGTGGTTCTACATCAGCCAGAGAGGACAGGAATCGTTTACGATGAATGTCCCGATTATCGTAAACCATATTCCCTCGTCCGTTGAACTGGAAAGAGCCTCACCAACACATGTTCTGGTCACTTTCACCGCTCCTCCTGGACTTTACCAGCAGCTTAAGGACCAGGATCTTTCCGTGCGGATTCGGGCCGACAGCATTCCGACGGGAACGCGAAGGGTCCTGATATCCCCATCGATGATTACCCTCCCTCCAGGAATTCATATCCAGCGCATTACACCCAAATTAGTCTCCCTGCATCTGGTCAGGACAATCATCCGGATTCTTCCCGTCGAACTCGAGTACTACGGCCAGCTTACCGTTCCACTTGACCGCTTCAGGATCACCGTTTCACCAGATACCATAAAAGTTCAGGGAGATGCTGCCATCCTGAACAAAATGCGCTCACTGAGAATTCCTCCCATCGATCTCAAAAAAATTACCCGCCGACATTCTGAGCAATTTGTCATCCCTCTCACCACCCGGGAGGGATCAGGATACCAGATCCTCGAACCGGAAAAGGTAACAGTGACGATCATTCCCATCCAACACAGGTAGCATCAATACTCACTTACGCCTTGTGGAGTCTTCGGGGAGTAGAATCGATGAGATCGCATTTTCCGGCAAAACTCCTCTTGAATTTTCGGCCATGCATGGTGTATATTTCCGTGGTTAGATTCCTACCATTCCCCGGTAGCTCAGTCGGCAGAGCAGGTGGCTGTTAACCACCGTGTCGGGGGTTCGAATCCCTCCCGGGGAGCCATAAAGAGCAATCGTTAACGAACTCAAGTCCTTTTTTTATCTGTCTCTTCAGTCCAGGAATATTTCGCACAACATGACTCACTTCATAGACAGAAGTTCCGCGGTCAAGGATCTTATTCGGATCAAAACGAAAAGAAGGATCCGAAGGCGTGCTTCATAACCGACCCTGCATCCCCCCT
>JAKBTA010000057.1 GCA_021844645.1 Nitrospirota bacterium | reverse complement strand
AGGCGATGGAGGTTCAGAACGGGGCCATTATTTCCGAGGTCCTTTATTTTGACGCCTCGATCCCCAAGAACGTCTCCTCCAGGGAAATCCTGTCCACAGGAGGCGGTGAGATTGAAGAGAATCTTGTCCGTTCCGGGGATGAGGTGAGAATTTTGGCCAAGGGCTCAGGATTTGAAATCTCCCTGCCGGGAATCGCCCAAAACGATGGCGGAATGGGGGAGATGGTTACGGTGGTCAACTCCCGGTCAGGAGCCCGTCTTCGGGGAAAGGTTTCCGGTGCCGACCGCATTGTTGTGGAAATGGCGGATTTATCGGAAAAGACCGGAGGTATGGAAATGGATTCCGGGAATGAAGGGGAAAAGTTGCCATGAAGGCAATCTTTTCCCCAAATCAGTCTCGATCTGGTCTTCATCGGGAATCACGGACCTCTTCCGGGTTTTTAAGAGGGGGAATTTTTTTCCTCCTCTGGAGCTCTTTTCTTCTGGGACAGGGGTGTACCCCGGTGACAAAGACAACAAGGCCGGTTCTGGTCGATGCGGCTCCGCATCCCATGTCTCCTGTTGTGACGAGAGAGTTTTTTGACGGCCAGATACCTGATGAAGATGGATTTATGGACCTTGCCAGTGATCATCACGCTCTTTTGGCAGGGGATTTGCTACTGGTAAGCATTCCTCCGAAGAATAAGCTTCCGGGAATGGATCAGGACAAGGTGACAACTTTATCGGGGTTTGTGGTCAGGACACTGCCGGGAGGAAGACTTTTCATCATGGTGAGACAGACGATCAGGGAGAAAAGACAGGTTCTCAGGTATGTCATTACCGGTTGGGTGAACGAAACCGATCTCGGTCCCAAAAATACGGTCTCGATGGGTCAGATCTCGGACCTGAAATATCGTCTGGATACCCCTTCGCCGATCAAGGAAAGCTCATTTGAAAAACCGAAATCGGCCTCAAGACCGCTTCCAAAGGTGTCATCTCCACCACCGACCAAGCTGGTCAAAAAGACGACTGCCCCTGAAGCAGGAGCGGGAGGAGGGGCGAAATGAAGAATCTCCGGAATGTCCTTTCCTGGTTTTTGGGCATTTGTCTGATCATGACGGTTGTCATTTCACTGGCCTCTCCGGATCAGGTCCTGGCTTTGCGAATTGAGGATATTGCCCACGTTGAAGGTGTCACCGATAACCCGCTTGTCGGATACGGACTGATTGTTGGGCTTCGGGGAACGGGAGACACGAAGCTCTCTCCCTTTACCCGGCAGTCTCTGGTCTCGACCCTCTCAAGGCTTGGGGTCAACATGACCGAGCTCCAGTCCGGCATTCACGGCCACAATGTTGCGGCGGTTCTTCTGACGGCAAAACTGCCCCCCTTTACCCGTCTGGGCGGTCGTTTTACCGTCCGTGTCTCTTCCATAGGGGATGCCACGGATCTTTCGGGAGGGACGTTATTGATGTCGGCACTGAAGGGACCGGATGGAAAGATCTACGCAACCGCCCAGGGGGTGATCGAGACTGCGCCGGACAAGATCCGGAAAACGCCGGCGGCCGCAGGAGCCACTGCCGGGGGAGCAAAGAAGGGAAACAAGCCGCAGGCGACATCAGGACGCCTTTCCGATGGAGGCCTTGTGGTCCGCAATGTTCCGGTTGTTTATAACGGCCGCAAACACCTCTGGATCAATCTCGACAAGCCAAGCTTCCTGACGGCGAGCAGGGTGGTCCGGGGAATCAACGCGGATTTTGCAGGGTCGGTGGCCACAGCGGAGGATGCCGGAACGGTCGATGTACGGGTTCCGGATGGGGAGGAGGGGAATGTCGTGGCATTCATGGCCAGAATCCTCTCGATCGAAGTGACTCCCGATTCACGTCCACTCATTGTCATCAATCAGGAAACGGGAACGATCGTGATCGGGCGTGGTGTAAGGGTCTACCCCTGTGCGGTCTCCCAGAAGAACCTGTCGGTCAAGGTTGGCGGCAAATCGTCAGGACGAAACGGGTTTTCCCGGGTTGAAAGGTCCGTGACATTGCGAAGCATTGTTCGGGCGTTAAACCAGCTGGGGACAGGGACCAGGGATATGATTGCCATTTTGCTTGCACTGAAGGAGGCCGGAGCCATGGATGCAACGATTCGGGTTATTGGATGAATTCCCTTGGGAATATTGGCGGAAAAAAAAACGGAGGGATGGTCCAGATCCGGGAAAAAGTGGATCCCGCTCGAGAAAAGGCCCTTCGGCAGGCTGCGACGCGCTTTGAATCCATCGTGATTGGAATGATGGTGAAGGAGATGTGGAAAACGGTTCCCAGGAGCGGGTTTCCGGACAGGGCTCCGGGGATGGGGATCGCTGAGGAAATGTACCAGCGTGAGCTTTCCAGGGATCTTGCCCGATCGGGGGGGCTCGGAGTTGCAAAAGAGATCATTTCCAATATGTCCGGATTGGCCGGAACGGGAAAGGCGATCGACGAAATGTCGGGACAGGATGAATCCCCTGTACCGGTGGATGCGGGAAAAGTCGGGGATTCATTCAACGTGGTGGCTTAGAACTTACGAACAGGGAGGTTGACGCATGAGCGGCATGGTTATCAATACCAATACAGCAAGTCTAGGAGCGCAGTTCAATCTGAACCAGACACAGGATCGCCTCAACAGCTCCATCAATCGGCTGTCCAGCGGATACAGGGTCAACACCCCTGCGGACGATCCCGCCGGATATGCGATCGGACAGGTCATGACAAGCTATATCAAGTCGATCCAGCAGGCGGTGAGGAATGCCAACGACGGGACCGGGCTGATCCAGACCGTTGGCGGTGCGCTTCTGACCGACAACGAGATCCTGATCAAGATGAGGTCCCTGGCAATTCAGGCGGCAAACGGAACCTACAGTCCGGACAACCTTTCGGTGATCCAGAACGAGTACCAGCATCTGATGAGTGAAATCAACCGGGTGGCCATGGTGACCAACTTCAATGGCAGGAAGGTTCTTGACGGCTCGATGAGTAACGGTCTGATCTTCCAGATCGACGCCGGAACGGATGACACGAACAGGCTTCTGGTCAAGATTCCCTCCATCAGTACCGATGCCATGGGTATTTACCAGAACAGTACCCTGATCATGTCTCTCGGAGCCACATCCCTCATGAGCTACTCCATGGCGATGTCCGCCATTTCCGCCATTGACGGTGCCCTTTCCGAGCTGAACACCATTCAGGGAACGCTGGGCGCTTTTCAGGACCGGATGACCTGGACCATCAGGAATCTGAATACGGAACTGGTGAATGTCGCTGCTTCGAAGAGCCAGATCAAGGATGTGAACTTTGCCAAGGAAACAGCCCGATTCGTGCGGGACCGCATTCTTCAGCAGTCCGGAACGGCGGTCCTGTCCCAGGCGAACCAGATTCCCCAGGCGGCACTGAAGCTTCTTCCCTAGGGATTTCGAAACGCTGGAAAAGCTATTGATCTCCTTGTCCACCTCCTCTAAAGTTTTTCTTAAACCTGACCGATTAGTCGTATGAGGTGGTTTATGAATAGGAGGGTTGTGAGATGAGCGAGGATTGGGGTTCGGTCGGCAACAAGGGACCTGCTCCAGGGGGGCAGGATGCGGCGCCCCTGAAGAAAAAGTCGGCCACAGAGGGGGTATCTTCTCCCAGAGAAGTGGATGGTTCAAAGTCCGGAATGTCCTCATCCGGCGAGACGGACATGGTCGTAATTTCCGGTCCGGCCCGTCAGGTTGCAAAGATTCGCGAGCAGATCGATCGCGAGCCTTCTGTCCGGATGGAAAAAGTCATTGAACTCAGAGCTCGTATCCATCGGGGCGAATACAATGTTCCCGCCAGGGACATTTTGCGGAAAATGGTGGAACAGGCCATCAGTGAAGCCAAAAATCGCGGAAAGCGATGATCCGTCGGGTCCTTTCCGGATCTTTCTCCGGAGTTCCCCGACAGATCAGGAAGGTGAGAAAACATGGACAGTCAGATTCCCCTATCCGAACGTCTTTCCTTTCTCATCCGGCAGGTCCGGGTGGTTGTCGACTGTCTTGTCCGCGAGCAGGAGTGTCTTGTCTCTCCGGATCTTTCGGAGCTTGAGGCTGTTGTTGAAAATAAGGTCTTTCAATCGGACCGCCTGTCAGAGATGCTTTCGGAGTGGGAAAACGTCCGTCATCTCCTTCGCCCGGATCTCCTGACAGGGGACGATCTCTCCGATCTTCACTCCTTGCGCCATGAACTTTCCCTTCTGTCCGAACTGGCATCTGTGAACATGATTCTGGCCCAGGAATCCGGTCAGCTTGTTTCCTCCCTTGTCCGGACGCTGACATCCGATCAGGGACAGTTCCATACCTATAACCCCTCGGGTGGACTGGGAGGTGTCTCATCTCCCGCCCCCACCCTTGTATCGACGAGGACCTGACATGTCCGGGATACTGGGAACCCTGAATATCGGCACCTCAGGAATTGAGGCCAATCAGGCCGGACTTTCAACGGCCGGAAATAATATCGCGAATGTCCATACTCCCGGATATACCCAGGAAGAGGTGGTCTTCGACCAGAATGTTCCGGGTGACGGATCTCCCGGCATGGTCGGAAACGGTGTGCGGGGTGAGTCTGTCCGGCGTGTGGTGAACCAGTTCCTGGACAATCAGATGATTCGGCAAAAGACCAAGCTGGGATTTTATGAGTCCAGCCGTATTTCCCTGGGAGAAATTGATTCCTTTTTTGCCAATGCCCAGTCCCAGGGTCTTGCCAAGCATCTGTCTTCTTACATGAGTTCGTGGGAAACGGTGGCGAACCATCCTCTTGACCGTGCCGCCCGTGCCTCCCTGATTTCCGGCGGAAAGACCATGGCCACGGACTTTCATGAAATGGCGGGACTCTATTCCCAGTCGAGGGACCGGCTTGGTCAGATGGTTCAGGAAGATGTCGCCAGGGTCAATGTCGACCTGGGGAAAATAGCTGCCCTGAATCGCCAGATCATCAAGGCGAAGTCCGGTGGAGAAAGTCCCAACACCCTGATCGACCAGAGGGCCGTTCTGGCGGCCAAAGTTTCAAAAGCCTTGAATGCCCATTTTTTCCAGGATCGGAAAGGGGCCATGACGCTTCACCTTGGTGGCCAGATTTCGGTATCGGATGTGGAGAACGGGACTCTTTCCTCCCGTATTGATCCTGTGACTGACTCCGTCCGGATCCTGATCGATCCTCCGGGCCATTCCGGCTCTGGACCGATCGATATCACCGACCGGATCAAGGGTGGGACCATCGGTGGATACCTGAATGTCAGGGATGTGAAAATCAAGGACCTTGAACAACATCTCGATATTCTTGCCCACTCCGTCATCAACCATGTGAATGCCGTCCATGCGTCGGGGTACGGACTTTCAGGGGCCACCGGGGTCAACTTCTTTCACCCGACAGTCACGGTCACCCAGGACGGTCAGGGGAGCGGCGTCACCGTCGTTGCCAATGCCGTCGAACCCAATCGCGCGGATCATCCGCTGACCGTTTCGGTCTCTGCCGGAAAAGTGACTGTGACCGACGGACGGACCGGCGCGGTTGTTGCAACGAGCCAGATTTCCGGCGGGGCGGGAACGCTCAAGGTCGATGGCTATTCCCTCCGGATTACGACCTCCGGAAAATCCCCGGGAGGAACATTTCATGTTTCCGGAGGAAATGACGTTGCCGGTGCGGCGTTGGGGATGGAGGTCGAGGTCAAGGATCCGGCCGATCTTGCAGCGGCCAGACATCCTGTTTCCCAAGGGAAAAATGCGGGAGACAACCGGAACGCCCATGATCTCTTTGGACTGTTGTCCGATCGGGTCCATTTTGCCGGAACCGACAGGACGGCCACGCTTCATGATTTCTACTCCCAGACAGTGGCACAGGTCGGCTCATGGTCTCGCGAGGCCAGAGACAATTACAAGGCCCAGATGGTGATTGAAAAAGGGTTGAAAAATCAGCGGATGTCCGTATCCGGTGTCTCCATCGCCGACGAATCGGCCCGGATCATCCAGTACGAGAAGGCCTATCAGGCCTCTGCAAGTCTTGTGCAGATGACGAACCGTCTTCTCGATACTCTCGTCCACCTGCCGAATCAGGCTTAGGAGTCCATGATGAAAAACTCAGGGGGAGAGAGAAGATGATTCGGGTGACCGGGCTTATGACCGGACGGGAAGTGGTCGACGCCCACGACCGCTCGATCGAGAACCTCTACGATGTCGATCGCCAGATCTCGTCCGGAAAGCGTTTTGAAAAGCCGGGAGATGCTCCGGAGCGTATGGGGGAATCGCTTCGTGTGAACCGGACTCTTGCGGTGGCGCGTCAGGTTGTGGAAAATGCCCGGGAGGGGGTCGTCAAGCTTCAGTTGATGGAAAGCATCCTCGATCAGGTGGGAAGTCTTGTGATCCATGCCAAGGCGATGGCCGTCAGGATGTCGAACGATACGATGGTTCCAGAAAATCGCAGGGTTGAAGCCCAGGAGATGCTCCGGGTGCTCGAGCAGATCGTCTCCCTTGCCAATACGAAGTCCGGGGAGCAGTATCTTTTCTCGGGGACAAACGTGACGGTCGAACCGTTTGTGTTTCCGGATCCCAAAAATCACCCGGCTTCTGTGGCCTATCAGGGAAACGATTCCCGTTCCTACGTCCAGCAGGGATTTACATCGAGTGTTCGGGAGGCAGGTCTTATGAGGGTTTCCGAGGTCGGCTCCCGGATGCTTGGGGACAGTGTTTCCGATCCCGGAGGAACAAGCCTTTTGCCGGTCATGAGGAGATTTATCAACGCGCTTCAATCAAACGACACGCAGGGGATCCGTTCCTCCATCGATTCCCTTGAAAATGCCAGCCACCAGATTACGGAAAAAGCCGCCGTTCTTGGAACACGGGAGCGATCCCTCAGGCGGACACTTCATCGTCTCGAGCGATATCAGATCAGCCTGAAGACGCTGAAAAGCGAAAATGAGGATGTGGATATCGCAAAGGCAGTCTCGGAACTCTCCCTGAACCAGAACCTTCTGGCGGTCTCCACAAAGGCCTCCAGAAACATCATTCAAAATACCCAAAACGCCCTGTTTTCCTGACAGATTACAGGCTGGAGGTGAAAGATTTTAATCCTGACGCGCAAGGTCGGTGAGGGGATCACGATTGGCGATGGCATCCGCATCGTTGTGATCGAGGTCAAGGGTGGAAGCGTGAGACTTGGGGTGGAAGCCCCGACGGAGATGTCCGTCCACAGGGATGAGGTCTTTGACCGGATCATGGAGGAGAACCGAAAGGCGGCGACAACAACGCCCGACCAGATGAAGCTTCTGAACAGCCGCTACGCAAAAAAACAGAAAGGGTCGGGAGATAATCCCCCAAAAAGCCCGGGGGAGGGAGGAAAACGACAATCGAAACAACCCGATTCGGGACCATCCCGCTCGATCCGGAAAGGGTCCTTACGTTTCCCGAGGGCGTTCTCGGATTTCCCGGACTGACGAGATATCTTCTTCTGGAAACAGGCGAGAACAGCCTCTTTTACTGGCTCCAGAGCGTGGAAGAACCTTCCCTGGCCTTTGTTGTGATGGACCCCTCCGAGCTGGTTCCGGATTACGCTTCCCGCGTATTGGCCGTTATGCCCGACAAGGCGTTTTTGGGAAGCGATCTGAGCCTTATGGTGGTTGTGACAATACCGGGAGAGCATATGGAAGAAATGACCGCCAATCTGCAGGGCCCTCTGGTGGTTCTGACCGGGGACCGCACTGGGAAGCAGTTTGTTCTTTTTGACGATGACGGATGGCTCCGTTTCCCCCTGTTCAAGGGGGAACAGGAGAAAAGCGCCGGTGCATCCGGAGATTCCTAAAGTATTTTTCCTATCCTCCGAAGAGAGTCTGGAGGGGGTAGTCGCCCAAGTAATCGTCGGGGCGGAAGCACTCCGGGATAGACATCATCGTCAAGGACCGGGAAAGGAGATGAGGCGCCTGACAGATTGAAAAAACAAGGACGGTCCAAGGATTGGACCGTGAATACAACCAAGGAGGGCAGTCATGAGTGGAATGATCATCAATGACAACATTGCATCGATGAATGCGCAGTACAACCTGAACCGGACCCAGGAAGCCCTGGCCAAGCATATCAACCGGCTCTCTTCCGGATACCGGGTCAACTCCCCGGCGGATGATCCTGCCGGATATGCCATCAGCCAGAGAATGGGCGGACAGGTTCTTTCCTACAACGCCGCGATCAGGAATGCCAATGACGGTACCCATCTTCTCCAGACGGCGTCCGGTGCCCTGATGACCGACAATACGCTGCTTCTGAAGATGCGTCAGCTGGCCATCCAGGCAGCGAACGGCACCTATTCGGACAAGGATCTGAAGGTGTTGAATCAGGAATATCAACATTTGAATTCTGAAATTTCCCGTATCGCACGGGTCACCGACTTCAACGGAATGAAGATTCTCGATGGCAGCCATTCGGAATTCAAGTTCCACGTCGGTATCTACACATCGATCGATGATCGACTTTCGGTCAAGATGGGCAAGCTCGATGCCAGTTCACTCGGCATCGCTTCCACAAAGATCCTGGATAGGAGCGATGCAAAGAATGCGATTGACCGTCTGGATTCGGCCCTTGAAAAAATCACTCAGGTGCAGGGTTCGATCGGCGCCATCCAGAACCGGATGGAATGGACAATCAAGAACCTGAACAACGCGACAACAAATGTGCAAGCATCGCGGGCGGGAATCAGGGACGTGAATTTCGCATCGGAAACAGCAGCTTTTACCAAGCGGCAAATTCTTTCCCAATCCGGCGCAGCGGTCCTGGCCCAAGCAAATCTGATTCCTCAGGCTGCGATCAAGCTGCTCCCTTAGCCAGAGCGCCGAAGCA
>JAKBTA010000056.1 GCA_021844645.1 Nitrospirota bacterium | reverse complement strand
CGCTACATATCTATCCATAATGGACAGCATGGATTAGCTATAAATAGATTTCAAGTGAACTATTCGAACCCCTGCTTACGTCCGGCTTTCCGGAACCGATTCATATATGCAACACGTTAGGCAACCAATCAGCTAGTCGCTCCGGTCTTTCCCCAGATAGCTCATGATTCTTGACTTCACGAGATTCTTGGGAGCATCACCCGGAAATCCGACCTCAATCAAACCACCGGCCTCACGAAATCCTTTTTTTGAAACAAGATATCGGACGACCTCAAGAATCTGGAGATGCCACTCATCCTGACTTGATCGGTCAAACGACTCAAGGATCAGGTCAAAAAACTCTTCTTCAGTGAAAAGGTCCTCATGCAGCAGATAGACTCGCACAGGATGGGTCCTGTCCCGGGAATAAAGCTCATAGATATGACTCATTCAACCCTCCGGCCATTTTGGGATCTCTCGGGAAAAGTATATCATATACAAAAAAACCGGATAAGAAAAAAGTCTCATGCCCCAGAAACAATCGCGACCAGTTACCGCAGAATGGAGTCTCATGAGCAGTTTTAGCGGAATGACAGAGATTCTGACTCTCCTCTTCGGCGGAACTGTTTCCGGAATGATCTCCGGAATGCTTGGAATAGGGGGCGCAATCGTCCTGATCCCGTTTCTCCTCTTTATCCTTCCTCTTGCGCACGGTCCGCATCTCACACCTTTTACGGCAACCCAGATCTCCCTGTACCAGGTGACCCTGTCAGGAATTGTCGGATTCCTCTCACACAAACTCAATACCGATTTACCGACCAGGAAGATCCTTCTCTGGGGGACAGCGTCTCTCGTCGGAGGCGGGCTTGGCGGACTCATTTCCCACGGATTGAGGGGGAGAACGATCCTGATTCTTTATGCCTTCGAAGTTGCTGTCGCCGCGGGGCTGCTCCTTTTTGGGGAAATGATCACCTCGTTCAAGGGCGATGCCCAGGGAAAGCCCGTCACAGAAACGGCTGTGATGTCATCAATTGGGCTTGTCAGCGGGATTCTTGGAATTGGCGGAGGATTTCTGTACTACCCGGTCATTACAGGCATATTGGGTTATTCTTCCACTATAGCGGTTGGATGCGGACTGGCCCTGATGATTCCGATGGCCATTGCCGGATCCATTACAAAAACCATTACGGCAGGATCCATCCCCCTCGAAGGCATTCCTGTTATTATGGGGGCGATCTTCGGAGCATTTCTAGGTGCAAGAATCCACTATCTGATCCCCAAAAACGCCATCAGGTTTGGGCAGTTGACCCTTCTTCTGGCAACATTCGTACGCATTTTATGGGCTCTTTTCTGACGCAGAAGTATCGGAGCGTTACGATTGGTCTCCCAGACCATACTCCTTTATTTTTGCATAAAGGGCCTTTCGGCTGATCCCCAAAATTTCCGATGCACGAGACTTGTTTCCCCTGGTTTCTGCAAGGGCCTTCCGGATGAGATCTTTTTCACCTTCTCTCAGGGATTTCCCATGTGACCTTGCGTCACGCTCTGCCAGATCCCCCAAATGACTGTTTTCAGATGTCAACCTGATCTTGTCGGGAAGCATTCCAGATGTAATGCTGACATCCTTCGCCCCGGAAAGAGCCACAGAGTTCTGGATAACCAGAGAAACCATGGCATTTCTAAGCTCCCTGACGTTTCCAGGCCAGGGGTAGGCCCGGAGAAGCCGTGAAGCTTCCGGGTCGAAAGTCATCTGGGGTACCGGCTCGGTAGACCACGCCTCCTCAATAAAATGGATCGCAAGCTGGGGGATATCCTCGCTTCTCTCCCTGAGCGCCGGAACATGGATTTCGAACACATTGAGCCTGTAAAAGAGATCCTCCCTGAAGCGTCCCTCCCTGATGAGATCAGGCAGCGCTTCATTTGTAGCCCCGATGATACGGGCCATAAAGGGAATTTCGGCCGTTCCACCAACCCGGTGGAAGGATCTGCTCTCGATAACCCGCAAAAGAGCCACCTGTGTCGCAGGCTCCATTGTCCCGATCTCGTCGAGAAACAATGTCCCCCGGCCAGCCACTTCGCACCACCCGACCTTCCGCTCCTGGGCCCCTGTGAAAGCACCTCTCTCGTAACCAAAAAGTTCGGCACTCACAAGCTCCTTGGCAATCGCTCCGGTATTAACAGGGACAAACGGCTCTCTGGCACTTGGAGAGAGATCATGAATCATCCGCGCAATAACCTCTTTTCCCGTTCCGGACTCACCAGTAATCAAAACAGGCACGGGGTGGCTTGCACTAAGATTGATTTTTTGCCGGATTTCCCGCATGGGAAGGGACTCTCCCAAGAGAACCGGAGGGGCATTTTCAGGGCGGCGGGAGTCGAGAAGTGATCCTCCGGAAGGAAGGACACGCCTTAATGTCTCAAGAAGAATGTCTTCATTTATCGGTTTTTCAATATAGTGGAATGCCCCCTTCTGGATTGCATCAACCGCAGTTGATACAGAAGCATGGGCGGTCATGATAATAATCGCCATGGATGGGCGCAGATCCCTGATGGGACGGATCAGGTCAATCCCCGATCCATCAGGAAGCTTCAGGTCAAGAAGGACCGCACCGAGCTCTCCAGATCCCTCCTGGCGAAGAATGGAAAGCGCTTTCTCGGCCGTTCCCGCTTCAAGAACATCATAGCCCACATGGCCGAGAAAACTTTTAATCCATGCCCTGGTATTCGCATGGTCATCGACGACCAGAAGTTTTGGACGGCTCATTTCAGCGTGTTTTCAAGGTTTGAAAGATCCTTGAAAGTTTTTCGGACCTGATCAAGCTTATGGGTTAATATCCGGTTGGACTCCTCAAGTCTTGCGTTTCGCTCAAGCATCCTGGAAAGGATATGGGAAGATTCCCGAACATCATACGGAACACGGTCCACATCCAGAGTTTTCAATATTTTTCTGGCTTCCTCCAGGCGCTTGCCACCGGGAGTTTCGATATCGACAAGCGCCTTGTCATACAAAAGCCTCGCCATGACATCGCCAGGGATGTCCTTTTCAGACAGACGCTTGTTCAGCAGATCATCAAGCTTGTCCCAATCGTGTGCATCAAAAAGCTTCGAAAGCCCCGTCAGAAAATGTGAAGAGCCGCCACCCCAAAAAGGGGAAACAGCCTGAGGAAGAAACACGATTCTGGGCAGATCCTCCCTTGGTGCCGGTGGAGTGTTCATTGAGCCGCATCCATCGAGTGCCACAAGCAGGAGGAGTAAAAAAATGGCTCCTCCCGAAAAACGCCCCTTACTCATCTTGTCCCTCCTTTTCCTGAACAACCGGCTCAAAAGGGAAAGAGACATGAAACACCGTTCCCTTGGGTTCGTTCTGTCGAACGCTGATGGAGCCTCCCATGGTCAAGATAATGCCTCTTGTAATAGCCAGCCCCAGTCCAAGTCCTTCCCTTATCCGGGTGTTAAAAGGCGTTACCTGATAAAACTTGTCGAACAACTGGGGAATGTGCTCAACAGGTATGCCTATACCGGTATCCCTGACCTCAATTTCAAGTGAATTCACCGATCGGCTGACCCAAAGAGAAATCGTTTCCCCACCCGGGGTGAATTTGAAGGCATTGCCCAGGAGATTTTCCAGAACCTGAGTCAGCTTTCCCGGATCTGTACGAATCTTAACGGGAAGATCAGGATCAAAGTGTGTCTCAAAGTGCTTTCCTGCCTCATTGCAAGCAAGGTTCTGCCGCTCGCTCAGACGCTCCAGCAGGTTTGGCAGAGCCACTTCCTGGATTTCCAGACTGATCTGGCCTGACTCAATCCGGCCAAGATCCAGAAGTCCATTAACAAGCTCAACGAGATGATCCACCTCTTCCCGGACAATCGCCAGGCTTTTTTCCTGATCAGGATTCAAGGGGCCAAGCTGGCCCCGCTGAAGCATCTGCAGGAATCCTCTAATGCTTGTAAGCGGAGTCCTCAACTCATGGGAAGCAATTGTCACGAATTCCGATTTGAGACGATTGACCTCTCCCAGACGACTTGCCATCTCATTGAGCGCCCTGGCAAGGTCTCCCAGCTCATCCTGATTGGGAACGCTCACAGGATTATGAAAGACACCTCCGGATATTCTTCGCGTTCCCTCAATCAGGATCATCAATGGAGCAAGAATAATATTGGAAAAGCTCCATAGCAGCAGCATCACGAGAAAGATCCCCACAGACAAGAGCTCAACACTGATGGTGGTCATCTGGGACTGCTCTTTGGTCGTCTGGGTGATCTTGCTTTCAAGGTCCAGAGAAAACTCAGTCCGCAAACCTTTCAGAAGGGAGGCCAGATGGATCAGGATCGGCGAGGACTCTGTCTGCGAAATCTTGATCGCCGCATCACGATGTCCGGAGCTCAGGGCCCCCCACTCCCGGTCAATCACATTCTGATAAGCAGTAATATCTTTAAGGGAATCGCCCAATAAAATTCTGGCTTGAGGAGAAGGCGGCGCGAGACCAAGAAGAAGAACTCTGCCAAGGGATAGATCTTTCTCGACCGAAGGCCTTTCCGTTGGAGGAATCGGAGAAAAAAACAAAAACCTCTTCTCATCGGGCAACGCCATCCCGATCTGGTGCTGAAGTCTGGAGACAGTGAGAAGCCCCCTCACAGAAGTATCCTTCAGACTGACCAGGATGACATGAAGATGATAAAGACTGAGGATGGCATAGAGATTCGATAGAAATATGACCCCGAGAAGTACCAGGGAAAATGCAGCAACCTTGCCTCTGAGCTTTAATGGACGAATACCGATCAACCCAGTCCTTTCGTCTTGCCGCGAAATCATTCCCGGGAGGTCTTCACACAACCTCGTACCGTTTCATTGTAATCACAAGACCCACGTTTTTCAAAAAAGGAGGCTGGACGGACTGGAGAGAATCAGTCGAAAAGAACGATCCCTAGAAATTGATAATATATCTTGTTGGATCAACCGGAACCCTGTTCCGGAGAACACCATAGTGCAGATGCGGTCCTGTGGACAATCCGGTATTTCCCAGATACCCGATCACTTCCCCTCTTGTCACCTTTTCATTCTCATAAACGACAACTTGATCAAGGTGAGCATAGAGTGTTTCAAAACCATTTGCATGATCAATCCGAACAGACTTTCCAAATCCCTGGTCCCACCCGGAGAATCT
The DNA here is from genome assembly GCA_021844645.1 of Nitrospirota bacterium. The sequence continues at coordinate 3,799 of JAKBTA010000056.1, read as the reverse complement.
GACAACGCCCGATGCTGTGGCAATGACAGGAAGTCCCACCCTGCCGGCAATATCGATTCCCGGATGAAAGTCTTTTCCGACGCCAAAGGGAGAGTTCCGCCACCCGAACCCGGATGTCAGAACACCATGGGTGGGCCAGATACTTGGAGTACTGGCCCACAGCTGCGCCCGGTCAAGGATTTTCTGCTTGAGGGAGACAAGGCTTCCTTCCTGATAACTCATACCAGAACCCAGACGGGTAAACTGACGGTCCATTTCGTCCATCAGTTCGATCATCCCGTTCTGGCCTTTCTGGATCAGCACAGCTGGTGCGGCAAGAGACTCAGGACCGCCAACACCCTGGAGCTGTCCGGCATCAGGATCTTTACCATCCGGATCCATGATCATCCGGATGCGATCTTCCTTCTTTGTCAAATCCAGAAGCCTGCCATGGATCTCCTGAAGACGCGAGTAGATCCGGACAATTGCCTCTTTCTGGTGCTGGCTTTGTCGAGCAAGCGCCACCATTTGGTTTTCTTTATGAAGAAGCGAATAGGCAACAACCGAAAACGTCAGGAAAACGGTCAGAAAAACGGCCGACATGATCCATCCGGCATAAAGGATACGAGGAGAAATATCCAGCCGGACAACTTTGTCAGATGGAGACGGGATAAAAAGGAGCGTGTATGTTTTTCGGATTTTTTTCTTGGAAGGTATATTCATGGATGATCTATCCGATTAATACTGGTTAACATCACAGGAACCAGGACAATGAAAATACGATAAGGAAACCGTCAGAAGATCAAACAAAGAACAAGTTGGTGGTATCTTCCATGAACCCGAAAAAAAAGTCAAACCATTGATTAATAAATTTTATCTAAATAAAACATATAAGATCAATTTTTGGTTATAAAACTTCGAGGAGCGACTTCAAAGGAGCGAGCCCAAAACAACCTGCAACCAAACCTGATGATGTTGTTGTCGTGGGGGCTTTCCTTAGCCTGTCTTGAGGCAGAAGAAGAACTCAGGAGAGTTTGCAGAGACCGTTGGGATGTTGACGGCGCTTTGATTAATGCGGGACGTATTTTTTGAGAAATCCTTGAAACATCGATCCATCAGGACTTTTTGAGCGTTTTTTCATTTCCGGAGACAAGACGGCGAATGTTTTCGCGATGATGCCACCAAATCAATATGGAGATCATCGGCATCGGCGGAAAGTTCACAGGATCCAGATGATGTGTCCTCACAAGGGCTGAAGCGAGAATCGGCAGGAGAAAATAGGCGACCAGGGCAGACAGGGAAGAAATCCTTGTAAAGGCAAATATTGTAACCCAGACCACAATCAGGATCAGTCCAAGCGGAGGGCAGACGCCAAGAATCGCCCCAAACCCGACAGCAACGCCCTTGCCTCCGTGAAATTTCAGCCAAACAGGGTAAAGGTGGCCAAGGACAGAAAACAGGGCGGCATAAGCGACTGCTTCATGGGGTTTAAGAAAAGAGGCGGCAAGCATCGTCGCCAGCAACCCCTTTCCCATGTCCCAAAGAAGAACCATCACACTCAGTAACTTCCCGGACCAGTCCTTGCCCAACACCCTGTAGGCGTTTGTGAATCCGATATTGCCGCTTCCCTCTTTGCGGAGATCCACTCCCTTGATCTTTCCCGCAATCACCCCCGCTGGCAATGACCCCAGAAAATACCCCATGATCGCTGCATAAAAAACATCATGAACCGGATAATTCATTCCTTCTCCCTTTCCCGGGAATCTGAAACACCGGAAAGTCTGAGGTACCACCTGAAGTACCATGCTCCGGAAACAAGTGTCAGAATCAGGGAGATCCAGAACAAAAACATTCCAATGGAATGGATATTCACAGGGTTTTTCAGTCCTGGAACAAAAAGAAGTCTCTGGTTCCAGATAAGGATTGTCAGGGAGATGGTCTGAAAGACCATCTTGGCCTTCCCTAGGGATTCCGCCGGAATAATAATTCCGTCTGCCGAAGCGATCGCTCTGAGTCCTGATACAGCAAGTTCCCTGGCAACAATAAGAATCGCAAGGGCCACAGGAAGCAGATGATCATCCACCAGAAGAAAAAGCCCGGTCGTTACAAGAATCTTGTCCGCAATCGGATCAAGGAGCTTGCCAAGTGTTGTGACCATGTTGTAACGACGGGCAATATATCCATCGAGAAGATCTGTCGATGAAGCCAGGGCATATAGACAGGCCGACCAGAATGCCGTTCCGGAACGCTCCCTGAAAAACAGGAGAACAAGCACAGGAATCAGGACAATTCGACCAAGAGTGATTCCGTTGGCAAGATTCATCCGGGATCCCCATCCTGATGGCACCTTGCTTCGGAGATCCCGTCGCTTCTTCCTGACAGGATCCAGTCAGCAATTTCCCTCACCGCCCCGTTGCCACCAGGCAGTCTTGTTACCCAGTCTGCCTCTCTCCGGACAAACCATGGCGCCTCAGGAACAGTAATGGACAGTCCGGCTATTCTCATTGCGGGAAGATCAACCACGTCATCACCAACAAAAACAACCTCTTCTGAGAAAAGTTTCCATTTTGAGAGAATCGAGTGGAAAATGGGAAGTTTTTCCCGAACGCCAAGATGGCCATCTTCTATTCCCAACTCCTGCATTCGCCGCCTGACCGCCATCGAATCCCGACCTGACAGAAGAGCGATTTTTACCCCAGCCCTTCTCAAAAGGACGAGGCCATGACCATCCCTCAAACTGAAAGACTTTATCTCTTCGTCATCAACCCCATAAGAGATCAGGCCGTTGGTCAGGATCCCGTCCACGTCAAGAACCACGCCACGAATCCGGCGAAACTCACGGATCACTCGAGGAGAAGGAGAGCGTCTCATTAAACAATTTTCTCCCGAAGACAATCATGAAAATGCAATATTCCGGCCACTCTCCCGTCTTCCAGAACAACCAGCTGGGAAATCTTCTTCTCTTCCATCACCCGGACCGCCTCAGAAGCAAGTGTGTCGCCCGAGATCGTAACAGGATGGGCAGACATGAACTCCTCTACCGGCCGGGAAAGGAGAGATGAACCCATCGGGGCCTGAGACTCTGCCGAAACCTGAGCCAACGCCCGGCGAAGATCGCCATCCGTGAGGATCCCTGCCAGAGAACCATCTTTGGAAAAAACGGTCGTCAGCCCAAGTTTTTTCCCGGTCATCTCCAGGATGGCATCACCGAGAGAAGTCCCGGCTTTGACCCGGGGGATTGCACTACCACGGTGCATGATGGAAGACACCCGGACAAAGTAACGCCTGCCGAGCGCCCCACCGGGGTGCAGGCTTGCAAAATCAGCAACGCCGAACCGTCGCTCGGCCAAAAGGACCAGAGCCAGTGCATCCCCCAGAGCCATCATCGCCGTGGTCGAGGATGTCGGGGCAATGCCAAGAAGTCCCGCCTCAGACTCGACTCCTGTCGCAAGGACAATATCGGAACCGGCAGCCATTTCACAATCGGAAGAGGCGACCATTGAAATGAGGGGGATAGAAAGTCTTTTCAGAAAGGGAATCAAAGCCAGGATTTCGGAGGTATTACCTGACTTGGAAAGGGCAAGAACCGTATCTCCCCTGTCGACCATCCCGAGGTCTCCATGAAGCGCTTCTGCCGGGTGGAGAAAAAAGGAAGGAGTGCCAGTTGAAGACAGTGTTGCCGCAATTTTTCTTGCAACATGGCCGGATTTGCCCAGTCCGGTCACAACGACCTTTCCATCTCTCGAAAGGATCAGACTCACCGCATCGGAAAAATCTTTTCCAAGACGTGAGGACATTTCGGACAAGGCCCTGGCTTCTC
>JAKBTA010000007.1 GCA_021844645.1 Nitrospirota bacterium | reverse complement strand
TCGATTGTGAAACTCTCTTTTCATGGTGCGGCCTCTTGCGTTACAGGCTCCTGCCATCTTCTCGAACTTGACGGTTTCAGGGTTCTTGTCGACTGTGGGCTTTTTCAGGGGGCTGATGAGCTTTTTGGCGGACAGTCGGACCCCTTTGGTTTTGATCCGAGAGAAATCGATGCCGTTCTTCTCACCCATGCCCACCTTGACCATTGTGGCAGGTTGCCTCTTCTCTTTCGCCAGGGTTTTCGTGGGCCGATTTATGCAACGGCTCCGACAAGGCTTCTTGCGGGGATTGTTCTCCAGGATGCCGCTCATCTTCACGAAGAGGCAAGGGACAGGCAGCACAATCATGTGCGGGGAGTGATCCACAAAAGAGATGATGCTTCCTACAATATTTCCGATGTGATCGAAACGATGGCCCTTTTTCAGACTGTCGACCTGCGGATGCCTGTCAGGGTTCACCCTGACGTGGTCGCAGTTTTTCATGATGCAGGACACATCCTGGGTTCTGCTTCGATTCAGGTGTTGGTTCGGGAGAAAGGCGTTACGACCAAAATCCTTTTTTCGGGCGATCTCGGTCCGAGAAATGTCTCTCTGGTCAAGCCATGGTCTCCCCCTGTCGACTCGGACTATGTCCTTGTCGAGACAACCTACGGTGACCGGCTTCATCGTTCCAGACAGGAATCGGTCGAAGAGTTGGCCCGTGTTCTGGCTCAGACGCTTGCAGGTGGCGGTAACGTCCTGATCCCGACGTTCGCACTGGAGCGGGCCCAGGAGCTTCTGTGGGTTTTCGGGCAGTTTTTCCGCGAAGAAAGGGTTCCTCCCGGAACTTTCTTTTTTCTTGATTCCCCGATGGCTCTTTCTGCGACCGAGGTGTTTGAACGGTTTCGAAGCGAGCTTTCTCCTGAGCTGGAATCCGTTATCGCTCGCGGCATAGATCCGTTTTCATTTCCGGGGCTTGTCACGGCCCGTTCAATCCGCGACTCCCAGGAAATCAATGCCGTCAGACGCGATGCGGTGATTATGGCCGGTTCAGGAATGGTCTCGGGTGGAAGAATTGTTTACCATCTCGAGCGTCATATCGATAATCCCCTGTCATCCCTGATTTTTGTGGGATATCAGGCGGAAGGAACCCTTGGCAGGTCAATCGTGGACGGCGAGAAAAAGGTCCGGCTTCTTGGGGAGATGCGCGATGTCAGGATCCAGACGCATATGATCAATGGGTTTTCGGCCCATGCCGATCAAGGAGACCTGCTTGCGTGGTGTGGGTCGATGAAGATTCCGGATCGGGTCTTTTTGATTCATGGGGAAAAGCGCTCGATGGCTGGATTTTCGGAAAAACTTCAATCCATTGGGTGGAATGACAGGATGTTGCCAAAATTGCATGAAACGGTCGAATTGCCTCCAGCGAAAGGAAAGCGGTCATGAGAACTGATCATCCTGAAACTCTGTTTGATGGTTTTTTTCAGAGGATCAAGGAAGAGCCTGATGGAGAACTTGGAGTGGATATTGTCCAGAAGGATGGTCAGCTTATGCCTGTAACCTATGACGGGTGGGCATCAGCCGCAAGGGTTGTCCAGCTCATGGAACAGATACGTCCTGAGCCGGGCTTGATTGTCGCCCTCACAGGTCCTCCATGCATGACCTGGATCCTTGCGGCCATGGCCATTCTCGGGCGGGGCGGGATTGTCATGGCGATCGACCATATGATGCCTCCTGCGGAGATTGTTTTTCACCTCAAGACCTTTGATGCCGATCGCCTTGTGGTTATTGGAGCAGATGCCATTTCCGGAATATGGACGGGAGAGGTCGTTCGTGTTTCCGTCTCCGGTCTCCCGTCTCCGGAAGACAGGGAGGGTGCGATGTCTTCCCTCAAGGCAAGGTCCATTCCTGGACATGGTGATGATGTTGCCTTTTTGCTGATGACATCGGGAACAACAGGAATGGCAAAGGGAGTCCCGCTGACCCACAGGAATATCCTTTTTGATGTGTTTGCCTTCGACCGTCTCAATATCTACCGGAAAGGAGACAGGGTCATCGGGATGTTGCCCCTTCATCACGCTTATCCGGCGATGGGACTTTTTCACCTTCCGATGCTCCTGGGTGCTGTTCCGGTCTTTGTTCCGGACAATCATCCCAAAACAATTTCATGGTGTCTTACGAACATGCATATAGCCCTTTTCCCGGGTGTTCCTGCAATATGGGAAGGGTTTCATCAAAAATTGATGGAAGGTGTCCGGCAGAAGGGGGCTTTCAAGGCGTTCGTTGCGAAGTCTCTCCTGGCTCCAGCGGTCAGAAAGCTTTCAAGGCTGGGATTTCAAAACGCGGGAAGAGTTCTGTTCCCGGCTGTTCATGCCCGTTTTGGCGATTCCATGAGAGCCCTCTCTTCTGGTGGGGCTCCCCTTGATCCCAAGATCATTGAGGATTTTATGGGCTTTGGTCTTATGCTCCTTGAAGGTTATGGATTGACCGAGACCTCACCTGTTGTTTCTTTCAATGTTCCCCAGGCATTTCAGATCGGCTCGGTGGGCCGGCCCCTGGATGGGGTTTCCGTCAGGATCGCTGAATCAGGGGAGCTTCAGGTCAAGGGAGATAATGTGGCCTCCTGTTATTGGCTTGGGCGTCATGGTCGAGAGTCTGTTGTCGATCAGGACGGATGGTTTTCCACGGGGGACCGTGCACAGTTGTCCGACGGATATATAACGCTGACCGGGCGCCTGAAGGAGCTCCTGGTTCTTCCGAACGGAAAAAAAATCCAGCCCGAGGCAATCGAATCACGGTGGGTTTCCGACCCGCTGGTTTCTGAGATCGCCGTGACTCTTCGGAAAGGTGTTCCATGGTTGCTGGTTCGTCCTGACATGGAGAGTTTTCAGCGTTCCGGACGGACCAATATTGTTCCAATCGTGACAGATATGTTCAACCTGATGCAGCAGTCCCTTCCGTCGCACAGCAGGATGGGAGGTTTTTCGATCGTCAGGGATCCGCTGCCAAGAACCAGGCTGATGAAGCTCAAGCGGTACCTTCTGCCGGAAATCGTTGAGGAGATGGAGTCTGAAAAATTACAGGACAATACTTCTGTTGCATCTGGTGATGTCGACCCCATCGAACAGAAAACATTTGCCATCCTGAATGAAATTCTGACGATCAAGCGCCCGGTCAGAATGGAAGATCATCTCGAAATAGATCTTGGACTTGATTCCCTTGGACGCCTTGAGCTTGTGTCTGCCCTCGAAGAGGGTTTTGGCGCCAGAATCCCTGAAGATGCCATGCTGAACAACATCTTGACCGTCAAGGATCTGATGGTTGCTGTTTCCCTGTGGGCAAACGGTCTCATGGTGACGGAAAAAAAGGCACTTGAAGGACGTTATTGGGAAACTCCGCTGACAGAAAAGGAAGAGGCTGAGGTTCCTCATCGCCCTCTCTCTCCGGATGGTCGGAGCCTGTCCTCCGGTTTGCGCGCTTTTCATCTGTTTTTGAGAGGGATTTCTTCCGTTTTCTTTCGGGTTGATTTCCCCCGTTTTGAAAAAACGGAAAAAGGGTGGATTTATGAGACCGTTACCGGTTATAAGGCACTTTGGCCTGATGGGCCCTTTATCATTGTAGCCAACCATGGCAGTTATCTTGACGGATTTCTGATCTCGGCAGCTCTTCCGGATGAAATTCTTTCAAGAACAGTCCTTCTTGGTTTTTCTCCGATTTTTGACCATCCCAGGATTCATCCGTTAAAAAATCTTTTTGGAGTGATCTCGATCGATCCGGACAAGGCCTCCTCGGCACTTCGGGTTTCATACAGGATGCTGGAGGAAGGAAAGGGAATACTGGTGTTTCCCGAGGGAGACCGAACCCACGATGGGAAAATCAAGATGTTCAGACCGGGAACGGCCCACCTGCTTGGGGCTTTTCCTTGCCCGGTAATACCGGTCGGCATTATCGGGAGTTATGAGGCTTATCCCAGAAAAAACCGCTTCCCGAGGCCGGGCAAGATTGAACTCCGGTTCGGATCTCCTGTCTCTCCCGGGGACCTGTCGAGAGAGTCCACTTCCAGGCTGAACCTCGAACTTTTCTCCATGGTCAACAGTCTGTTGCCAGAGAGCATGCAGTCGGAGTCATGACAGGGGAGTTAGAGATCCATCATGAGCTGGTCTATCATTTTTTTGACTTCCTGCCGGGGAACGGCAAAAGAATTGCCTCCATCGGGCTGGGACGTGATCAGTTCTGATAGTCCCCGATGGAAACTTTCCCTGATCTTCTCCCGGCATCCGGTAGGAATGGCATGGCACTTTTCAAATGTGGCGATGATTGATTGCAGGATTCCTTTGTTGTGTTCCATCCATTCCGGGATGTGTTCCGGGTGGGGTTTTGTATCAATCGGGGCATAACGTCCTGTCCTGTAGACTTTCTCCAGAAGCTCTTTTTCTGGCAGTGCGATTTTTTCGATGATCTTTTGTTCTTCAATGGTATCGCTGACAGATTTGGCTGCCCTGAAAACGAGAACAAGAAATATCGCCGAAAAACCCTGCATGATAACGGTCCAGAGAGCAAGTCCCGTCACGGTGGATCCTGAGGATGGTTTTGCCCAGAAAATAAGTGCGATCCCCAAAATGCAAAAGGGACAGACTATTGCGGCTTGCCTCACCTTTGGAAGTGTCCTGATCGTCGGGTGGATCGTGAGGCTGTCGCGGCGGGTATTCATGTTCGACTCCTTTGATTTCCAAGGATGACAGTCATCTGTGGGATTATTCTCGTGCAATACTTTTTTCTGGAGTATGATCATTGTCATATGGACAAGGATATCCTAGACTCTCTGGAGGAAGCGCGTGGATGAATCTTCCGTTATGGACTGGTTTAATCAGCACACCCCTGACAAGCGTGTGCTTCTCAAAAAAGATGGTATTCTTTTTCATCAGGGAGATTTTCCGGACTTCCTCTATCTCGTTCGGGAGGGGTGTATTGTGATGGTCAAGGAGAGCCCTTTTGGCAACCCGTTTATTACGGAGCGACTTGAGTCATCCGAGTTTTTGGGAGGTTTTGCCGTTTTGGGGGAGTTCCCTTATCCCGCAACGGCCCGCGCGGAGAGACCTTCGGTTGTCGAAGGATATTCCGCAGAAAAAATCAGGAATGCGCTGGTTGCGGAGATTTCCTTCCGGAGAGGGTTTTTCAGGGAGATCGGCGTTCGTGTCCAGGATCTTCAGTCGCGTCTTCTGATTTCCCCCGAGCCGGTGAAGATTCGCCTGGCACGAGTCATTGTATCGTTATGCAAGAAAAGTCGGGATATGGGGTTGTCTTCTCTCGGGACAGATCCCGTGGAGATTGAGGTGACGAGAAAAAGTCTGTCGCTCATGGCGGGGACGAGTGTTGAGAGTGCTATCCGGCTGACAAGATCATGGGAAAAAGCAGGATATCTGGATCTTTCCAAAAGAGGACATGTCATTGTTCTCTCTCTTGACCATTTTATGAACATGACATATGAAAACTGGTCATCCGCAAAAGAGTGACCTTTCCTTGTTTGTTTGCTGAGATAGCAGCATCGGACATTATCATACCAATCGGGGGCGGACCATGCAGTTAACCCAATATACAGATTATTCCCTTCGCGTTCTTTTGTATTTGTCTTCCAATCCCGGTCGGCGCTCTAATATCTCCGAGATCGCAAAAAGCTATGGGATTTCAAAAAATCATTTGATGAAAGTGGTCCAGAACCTTGCGGCAAAAGGTCTTGTCCATTCCATCAGAGGGAGACATGGTGGTCTTTACCATAATGCGGCAACGGACAAGATTACCTTGGGGGATGTTGTCAGGATGTGCGAGCCGGACTTTTATATCGTCGAGTGTCTCGATGGCATAAAAGGGAAGTGTCCCATTGATTCGGTATGCTATTTAAAAGGTGTGTTGTCCAATGCGATGAATAAATTCATGGAGGAGCTTGATCGATATACTCTGGGGGAAATGGCCCGAAACCCCCTCCAGCTCCAGCCGCTTCTCAATATCAGGCCTGAATCTTCCAAACGTTCTCCCGCCCTGAAACCTGTTTCCTCTGACGGAGTGAGCGCCTGAGGGCGCTCACTGAACGGTAACGGTTATTTTCTTTTCAATGGCCTTTCCTGTGCCCATTTTTCCCGAGCCTTTGTTTGTGTCATCCATCCCGGACATGTCACCCATATCCATTCCAGCCATATCATCGCCCATCTCTTTATGGGTCACAGGATTGGCCTGGACAAAGGAAATCACGTCTTTTCCCTTTGGGAGATGGTGAAGGGTGAGCACTTTTTTGGCGGAACTGATCGAGACCATCGTGGCCATTTTCCCATTGACATAGACATGGAGGTGAATGGGATGGTGCCGATCGGGAGAGGGGGTGATCCTGAGGACAAGGCGTATGGATCTCCCGTGGATCTTCTCTTGATTATGGTGGTTCAGAATGCTCAGGACTGGCGCCTCTGAAGTTTTCGCCTGGGCATAAGGTGCGCCGGCCAGTAAGAGTAAGGTTGCTGCGAGAAGCGAAAGTCTTTTTTTCATGATTTCTTTTGCCCCTTCCCCCTGGTTTCGGGGAGGGCTCTCCTTTCCATTTGTATCTGTCCGGAATCGCTTTCCAGGCTCAGAATGGGTTGATGGAGGGATCCTCTTTCATCAGAAGCTCTTTTGCTTTTTGAAGCAGGGACTCGATCGTGTTTCGAATCTCGTCTCTTCTCTGGTCGGTCGGTCCTTCAAATCTGAGCACCAGCGCCGGCTGGGTATTGCTGGCTCTGACCAGTCCCCAGCCATCAGGGTATTCAACCCTGACACCATCGATATCGATCATGGACGCTCCAGAACCCTGAAGAAGTTTCTTCAGCGTTTCAACCAGTCTGAACTTCAGTGAATCGGGACAATCCATCCTGAGTTCTGGAGTGTTTGATGTTTTGGGAATCCTGTCGAGAAGTTCGCTTAGGGGCTTTTGCTGTTCGACCATGAACTGGAGAATGCGAACCCCGGCATACAAGGCATCGTCAAACCCAAAGTATCCATCCTTGAAAAAGATGTGTCCACTCATTTCGCCCGCAAGTGGAGCTCCTTCTTCTTTCATTTTGGCCTTGATCACCGAATGTCCGGCTTTCCACATGAGCGGTACTCCGCCCATGCGGGCTATTTCATCGTAGAGAACTTTAGAGGCCTTGACCTCGGAAATAATCATTGCTCCGGGGTTCCGCTTGAGGACCTGTTCCGAAAACAGGACCATCAACTGGTCTCCATAAAGAATCTCGCCTTTTTCGGTGATGACTCCGATGCGGTCCGAGTCACCGTCAAAAGCAATTCCGATGTCAGCTTTTTGTCTGACCACCTCGGCCATGAGCATTGCGAGGTTCTCCGGAACGCTCGGATCCGGGTGATGGTTGGGAAATTTTCCGTCGGGCCTTTCAAACAGAAAGGAGGTCCTGGCACCAATCGCATTGTAGAGGTCTCTTGCCACAAGTCCTCCTGTTCCGTTCCCGCAGTCTATCACGGCATGGATGGGGCGCCCCATGAACTTGGGCAACAGGGAAATCCTGTCGCGAATCTCCCTGATATAGCTGCTTCGGACCGGAGCCGGACGGATCATTCCTTTTTGCCCAATTGAAGGAGGCGTGGATTGTTGCTCCATCCTCTGCCTGATTTCCATGATTCGGGGTCCATGGATGGTCTCCCGGCCTATGGCCAGTTTCAGGCCGTTGTCCTGGGGCGGGTTGTGGCTGGCCGTAATCATGACACCGCCATCAACAGGAAGGTTGAAAAGGGAGAAATAAAGAAGCGGGGTCGGAACGACACCAATATCGAGAATATTGATCCCCAGACGCATGATGGCTTCTGAGAAGCTTTTGAGAATCCTCTCCGAGCTTACCCTGACATCCCGGCCGATGGAGATTGTCTTCCCGCCGGCATCAAGGATCATCTGTCCATAGGCGGACCCGATCGCATCAATGATTTCGTCCGTCAACTCCGCCTCTGCCACACCCCTGATGTCGTACTCACGAAAGATCCGGGCGGGAATGTTTTTCAGCATGATTCTCCCTTGGGGTTGGCTGATTTGATTCGGTTATAGTCATCCTGAAAACGGATAATATCGTCCTCTTCCAGATATTCTCCGTTCTGGACCTCAATGATGACCAGCGGCACCTTTCCGGGGTTGTAGATTCTGTGCCTTGCCGTTTTTGGAATGTCTATGCTCTGGTTCACATGAAGGTAAACCTCCTGGTCATCGAGCGTTACCCTGGCTGTTCCCGAGGTAACGACCCAGTGTTCGGAGCGGTGAAGATGCATCTGGAGGGAAAGTCTGGCATCCGGGTTGACTGTGACGCGCTTGATCTTGTAGTGAGGTCCCTGATCGATAATGGTGTAGTGGCCCCATGGGCGATGAGTGGTCCTGTGCTCAAGTGCCTCAATGCGCTTTTTTCCCTTGAGTTCGGATACGACCTCTCGTACCTTCTGGAGATCGTCTTTTGTCGAGATGAGTGTGGCATCGTCGGTGTCGATAATGACGAGGTTTTTGATGCCAATCGTGGCAATGACCCTTTTGTCTCCGAAAATGATGGAGTTTTCGCTGTCAATCGATATGACATTGCCCCGAAGGACATTTCCTTGGGAATCATGTTCGGAGATCTCGTCCAGGGCATTAAAGCTTCCAACATCCTTCCAGTCGATTTCGCTGGCCATGGTCCAGACGGCGTTTGAATGCTCCATGATGCCATAGTCGACGGAGATATTGGGTGCCTGGGCATAAAAATCCCTGATAGCCTGCTCTTCGGAAGGAGTCCCGATGGCCGCGGACAGTTCTTCGACCAGAGCATAAAGACTGGGCTGGTATTTTTGGACTTCATTGAGAAAGACCGATGCGCGGAAGACGAACATGCCGCTGTTCCAGAGGTGTGTTTTATCCTTGAGAAACTCCTCGGCAACCGGTCGGGATGGCTTTTCGACAAACTTGTTGACGTTGAAGCATGGAGCCTGTCCGAACTTTCTGGTGTCGACAGGGGATCCTTTCTCAATATATCCGAATCCGGTCTCCGGACGCTTGGGAGGAATTCCGAATGTCAGGAGAACGTCATTTTGTTCAACGGTCAGACATGCCTGTTTAACAAGCGCGAGGAACTTCTCTTCGGGAGAGATCAGGTGATCGCTGGCCATGACGCATAACACCCCTTCGGGATCCGTCTTTTTGATAAAGGCAGAGGCGAGTGCGAGCGGAGGCAGTGTATTTTTTGATTGTGGCTCAACAAATATCCGGGGCGCGGTCTGGCCGGGAGATCCTTTGGGAAGAGTTGAGAGAGTTCTCTTTGTCTCTGATTCATGTTTTGTTCCGACCATGATCCAGATCTGGTCTTGAGGAAAAAGGGGAAGAAGCCGGTTCACCGTACCGTGAAGAAGGCTTTTTTCTCCGACCAGGGAGAGGAACTGTTTGGGGTAGAGTTCCCTGCTCAAGGGCCAGAATCGTGTTCCCGAACCGCCTGCCATAATGATGCCATGCCACATATTCCGATTCTCCTTGCTGGATTGTCGTGTTAAGTTACTTCCGAATTTTTATCATTCCGGCGCTTGAAGGGCAAGTATTTTTATTGGACATCAATATTTTTCTGGTTCGTCCGGAAATCAGGACGGGGAGATACAATCTCCGGTGGCCCGATGCATTATGCATTCGCAAGAACTCCTGATGCATGATAGAATGCCAGGGATACGTATGGTTTGTCCCCTCTGGACGGTCCACAGGAGAGACAAGCCATGATCAACTGTTGATGGAGGTCAGGGTGAGAGAAATCGATATTGATGATCTTGGTTCGGGCGAGAGCGCTCCCGAGCCCTATAAATGTGGTCTGGTTGCAATGGTTGGCTTGCCGAATGCCGGGAAGTCGACACTTGTCAACGCACTTGTCGGGGAGAAGGTGTCTGCGATCTCTCCTATTCCCCAGACAACCCGTACCCTTATTCGGGGGATCCTTACGGAGCCACGAGGGCAGATTGTTTTTCTCGATACCCCCGGTATTCATCGGCTTTCCCATGCGTTTAACCACCTCATGGTGGACATGTCCAGGGAGGCTCTTCTCGGGGCACATGTCATTGTGTGGGTGATCAGCCTCGATCCGATGCCCTCGCGTGACGATGTTGACCGGATGAGGAATCTTCTGCTTCCGATCCTTGACGGACGACCACTCTTGATTGCGGCAACAAAGATGGACAAGACCGGTGGGCAAGGGATGATTCCGCGGCTTCTTGAGATTGAGTCATGGGGGCTCCCGGGCGAGATTATCCCGGTGTCCGGTGCCAAGAACAAGAATCTTGACCGCTTCCTTGATGTTGTCTTTCGTCATCTTCCTGAAGGGGAGAACCTTTTTGATCCTGAGCTCTACACGAACCAGACTGTCCGGCAGCTTGTACGGGAGCTGATCCAGGAAAAGATTTTCTGGAGTCTCAGGGAGGAGGTTCCTCATCAAAGCGCCGTGATGATCGAGGAATATCTTGAACCGGAGGGGCCGAAAGGAATCACGACCATTCGTGGCGTTATTATCGTGGAGCGGGACTCGCAGAAAGCCATTATGATCGGCAGTGGTGGTGAGCGAATAAGGGATGTCAGTGAAAAAGCCCGCCTTGAGATTGAACGGCTTGTCGGAGGAAAGGTTTTCCTGAGGATGCTCGTCAAGGTCGAGCCGGCATGGCGAGATAACCCCAGAATTTTACGAGAGCTTGGATATATCGGGGAATAGTGCTGTTGCTTTTCTGCGTTTCGGGGAGGATGGAGGGGCGGTTTGGCATTTGAACGATTTGCTCTGATCCTCCGCTCTGTCCGCTATGGTGACGATGACAGGGTTGTGACCTTTTTCTCTCTGGAAGAAGGCCTCCTCACAGGGTTTGCGCGAGGGGCGAATGCTGCCGGCAACCGGTTTGGAGCCGCATTGTCTCCTCTTACCTTTTCTTCCTTGCTAGGGCGCCATCATACTCCCGACAGCCTCTTTCGCCTTCATAAAGCTCATGTGATTGATCCGTTTCCCGGGATCAGAAACGACTATGACAAGCTTGTCTGGGCGGGGCTTCCGGTAAGGGCGGTTCTTGCTCTTCTCCCACATCATGTTCAGGAGCCAGCACTTTTTGAGCTCTTTCTGCGCTACCTGTGTCTTCTGGAGACCGAGCGCTCAAGCTACGCACTCCTCTGGATTCGATTTTCAGCAAGAATGCTCAGGATTATGGGGTTTGGTCCATTGGCGCCTGTCTGCCAGGGGTGCGGTCTGGATATTCTGATCGGGAAAGTACGCTTTGATCCGGAAAATGGAAGAGTAAGATGTCGCGACTGCAGCCGGATGGACGGGGAGAAGAGTCGTGAACCTGTTTGTCAGGCAGATTCATTAAGAATACTGGAACAGTTTTCCGGTGAGGATCTCCGTAAGTCGGAGCGGGTTATTCTTTCCGGACATCAGGAAGGCCAGATCCTGGACCTGATCGACCAAATTATTTCCTGGCATGTGCATCACTGGACCTTTTCCGGAGCCCTCCCGTTTTTGGAAAAAACAGCTTTTCCTGTTAAAACTGAAAAAAGTGGACACCTATCGATGTCGTAAAAAGGAGCAGTGGTCCTGAGGGTGTGTTCGGGACTGGTCCAAAAGCATTCAGCATGGATTCCGCCCGTTCTTCGATGAAATACTCTTTTG
Organism: Nitrospirota bacterium; assembly: GCA_021844645.1. Next base: position 21,234 of record JAKBTA010000007.1, on the reverse strand, counting down.
TCCCAAAGCCTATCCCACCATCCACAAAAGGTTCGGGAGCCGAGTGGCCAACTCCAAAATTGTATTCCAGTGCGCCTCCACCATCGAGCACGCCGTAAAAGTCGTACTTTTTCCTGTCAAACCGTGCAAAAACATGTTGGACTCCAACTGTGACGGGAATGATTGAGACCATTCCCCCGGTTGTTGGCTGGTAGGTCATGGGATTGACTCCCCCCGGAGTTGATGTCGGAAAAAAGTATGCACTTCCGGTCAACGTTATGTTCCAGTCGGGTGCATATTCCCACGCAAGCCGTACTGTTCCACCTCCGGCAATGGCCGTCTGGTTGTCGAGAGGGCTTTTGACCGCGGCGGTCATGTCACCCATGAGCTGAAGATCAAATGCCGAGGATTGTTTGGGAAAGACTAGAAAGAGTGCAATGGCAGCAAGCGCAGGTATGGCTGAAATCAGGCGGAGAGGGGTTCTCATGGATTCCTTTTTCGATTTGACGTTTCAAATAATGAGTCTGTTTATTTTCACAATACTATTGGACAATACCCGAGATTGCGTTCAAGTGGAAGAGGGAGTCTTGATCTGATGGCCGGGGTGCCTGAGGGGGGGACCTATATTTTGTTAAAAGCAACAATGCCTTGTACAATGCCATTTTTCATTTTTCCGGTCGTTCCGGTCAATCTTTAATCTGAGGAGCATTATCATTATGGTAGCGATGGTTGAAAAGAGTCGGGAAGAGACTGAAGGACGACTGATCCTCAAAAAGGGCGAAGAAAGAAGACTTCTGTCCGGACATTTGTGGGTCTTCTCAAATGAGGTCGCCACTCTGGAGAAACACTCTCCTGACGCTCCCCTCTTTGTATCGGTTGAGTCACATCAGGGAAGGTTTCTGGGGCGTGCTCTCTATAACCCCCAGACATTGATTGCGGCTCGCCTTCTTGATCCTTTCTACCAGCCTTGGAAAGGGTTTTCGTCCTATCTTGAAGAGATTCTTGACCGGGCGATTGCTCTCCGGAAGCAGGTTTGCCCGGGAACGCTTTATCGGGTGGTTCATTCGGAGGGAGATTTTCTTCCGGGGCTGGTTGTGGATCGGTACGATGATTTTCTTGTCGTTCAGGCGACCACTCTTGCCATGGAGGCTTACCTTCCGGAGATTCTCCTCTTGCTTCGGACCCGATTTTCTCCCCGTGGTATCAGGATTGACCGGTCTGTGCATGCGAGGTCCATCGAGGGACTTCCCGTCGGAGATGACCTGATCGAGGGCGATGTCCCCAGGACACTGTCTGTACAAATGAGCGGGTCAGTTGTCCATTTTCCCTTCCGGGACGGACAGAAAACAGGTCTTTTCCTTGATCAGCGAAGAAATATCGAATCCCTGTCGCATTTTTTTGCGAACAATGATGTTCTCGATGCTTTTTGTCATGTGGGCTCCTGGTCGATGGCCGCCGCAAGAAACGGGGCACGGGGGGTGACCGGAGTTGATACGTCTTCTTCGGCACTTGAGTGTTATCAGGAAAATCTCTCTGTTTTTCCTGGTGTGATGAGTGCAGCGATCAAGCGGGATTTTTTTGAGTGGGCGGAAGAGGAGAACCGGGCAGGCAAAAAATTCGATGCCGTTGTCATGGATCCTCCTGCTTTTATCAAAAGCCGGAAGAAAAAGGAGGAAGGGGTCAGGGGCTATTATGCTGCGAATCAGCTTGCCATTGACCTTGTTCGTCCGGGGGGACTTCTTGTGACATGTTCCTGTTCGGCGCTTTTGGAGAGCGATGAACTTTTGGGGATTCTCCGAAGTCTCCTGAAGAAAAAAAGACGCTCGGGCAAGCTTGTGTACAAGGGAGGATCCGGTCCGGACCATCCGATTGTTCCGGCCATGGGTGAGCTCGAATATTTGAAGTGCCTGGCCTTTGTTCTTTCATAGAAAATCAAGAATCAATCTTTTTCATTAAAAAATATTGTTTTGTAAATAGTTGATTGAAAAGACGTTGACTTCGATCTTCTTTTCCGTCTACAATGAAGCGATTTGAAATAATAAAACCGGCTTAAAAAATTGCGAGGATCTTCTCCATTATGGAAACCCCATCATCTGTTCCGTCATCGGTACCGTCTGCATCTCCAGAAAATCTTCTTCATTCAAGGAATATCGCGATTATTGCCCATGTTGATCATGGAAAGACAACGCTTGTGGACAAGCTTCTCCAGCAAGGCCACGTTTTTCGCGAGAATGAAGTTGTCGAAGAACGCGTCATGGATTCCAATGCTCTTGAAAAGGAGCGGGGAATCACTATTCTTGCGAAAAACACTTCGGTCCACTACGGTGATTACAAGATTAACATTGTCGATACTCCCGGCCATGCGGACTTTTCCGGAGAAGTCGAACGGACCATGACGATGGTTGATGGCGTTCTTCTTGTCGTTGACGCCTATGATGGCCCAATGCCACAGACAAGGTTCGTTCTGAACAAGGCTCTTTCAATGGGGTTGAAGCCAATCGTTGTTCTGAACAAGATCGATCGTCCGGATGCGAGGCCTGTGGAGGCATTGAACGATGTCTTCAGCCTTTTTGTCGAGCTTGGTGCAACAGATGAGCAGATGGACTTTCCGGTTGTGTATGCGTCTGCAAAAAAAGGGTATGCAACAATGGATCTTTCGGTTCCATCCGATAACCTGATCCCCCTCTTTGAAACAATTATCAACTTTACTCCCCCTCCGGCGGTTGATGTCAACGGACCATTTCTGATGCAGGTGACCAGCCTTGAGTACGATTCTTATATTGGCCAGTGTGCCCTCGGTCGAGTCATTCGCGGAAAAGTCTCGAATGCCGAAACGATCGGTCGCGTTGTGAACGGGGAAATCATCGAGCGCGGCAAGGTCAAGAAAATCATGTCCTTTGAAGGCTTGAAAAAAGTTGAGGTTCCCTCCGCAAGAGCAGGGGATATTATTCTGGTTGCAGCCTTCCCGGATCTCAGGATCGGAGATATCCTCTCCGATCTGACGACAGTCGGCGAACTGCCCCCTATTGAAATTGGCGAGCCCACTATCTCTATGGAATTTCTGGTTAACAACTCTCCTCTTGCAGGCCAGGAAGGGAAGTTTGTGACGTCAAGAAATCTCAGGGACCGTCTCTTCAAGGAGATCCGTTCCAACGTGGCACTCCGGGTGGAAGAGACCGACAGCCCTGACTCATTCAAGGTTTCCGGTCGTGGTGAGCTTCACCTCGGGATCCTGATCGAGACAATGAGACGCGAAGGGTATGAGTTTCAGGTCTCCAGGCCGAAGGTCCTTTTCAAGGGTGAGGGCTCATCAAAACAGGAGCCTTACGAGTATCTGGTCATCGATGTCGCTGAAGAGTATGTTGGAACCGTTATGGAAAAACTTGGGCCCCGGAAAGGGGAGATGCTCAATATGGCTCCCCAGAGAGGTGGTCATGTCCGTCTCGAATTCCTGATTCCTGCCAGAGGTCTTCTTGGATACAGGAGCGAATTTCTCTCCGATACGAGAGGAACCGGACTTTTGACGCATACATTCCACGGCTACGGGGACTTTAAGGGTGACATTCCCGGCCGGGTTAACGGAGCTCTGATTTCCATGGAACAAGGTGAAACTGTTGCCTATGCCATGGTTAACGTGCAGGAAAGGGGAGTTCTCTTCGTCAACCCTGGCGTCAAGGTTTACGAAGGAATGGTTATCGGTGCCCATTCCCGTCCTACGGATCTTGCTGTGAACCCATGCAAGAAGAAACATCTCAACAATATTCGCTCTTCAAATGCGGAGGAAGCAATCGTTTTGACCCCCCCGCGCCTTATGAGTCTTGAGCAGACACTCGAGTTTCTGGAAGAGGATGAGATCCTGGAGGTTACACCTGAAAATCTTCGGATCCGCAAGAAGCTTCTTTCTGAAAACGACCGGAAAAGGGCAGGAAAAAAATGAATGGACTCAATCTGATTAAATGGAAATCCCTATCCGGGAAAGGCTTCAGCTCCTGGTTGGTTGTTTTCTTAACGGGTGTGTTATTAACGACTGGAGCAGGAATGGAAAATGCACAGGCATCAGGGCAATCATTGGCTCCTGGTGAATATGCCGAATTTGATACTTCAATGGGAAAGATAACATGTCTGCTGCTCAAGCAGTCGGCTCCCCATGCTGTTGAAAACTTTGTTGGGCTGGCAACCGGAAAGAAAGAGTTCCTTGATCCCCAGACAAGGGAGATGGTCAAGCGGAAGTTTTATGATGGGTTGATCTTCCACCGCGTTATTAAAAACTTCATGATCCAGGGTGGTGATCCCCTTGGTAATGGAATGGGCGGTCCCGGATACCAGTTTAATGACGAGATTGATCCCACAAGGGACTTCACTAAAAAAGGCGTACTTGCAATGGCCAACGCCGGCCCGAACACAAACGGAAGCCAGTTTTTTATCACGGTAGCCCCTGCTCCCTGGCTTGCAGGAAACTACACCATTTTCGGAGAGGTTGTTTCCGGCCAGGATGTGGCAGATGCAATTTCTCTTGTTCCAACCGATCGAAGGGATCGCCCGGTAACACCTGTGGTTATTAACCATGTCCGCATCTTTACCGTCCTTCCCTGACCATCCTTCCTCCTTTCTTTCTTCCGCAGATGAGCTGAGTGATCAGCTCTCTCCCGGGAGAAAGAGTCTCGATGTCCTTTTTTTGGGAACGGGAGCCTCATCAGGGGTTCCCGTAATTGGTTGTTCCTGCCCGGTTTGCATTTCCACCGACAAGAAAAATCGTCGTACCCGCTCATCTGTCCTGGTTCGTTGTGCCGGTAAAAATCTGTTGATTGATACGTCGCCGGATCTGCGATACCAGTCCTTAAAAAATGGTGTTGTCACCATAGACGGAGTGATCTTTACCCATCCCCATGCGGATCATGTTTTGGGCCTTGATGAGCTTCGGATCTTTAACTATATCCAGAAAAGGGAAATTCCGGTTTATGCGGATTCTTATACATTGTCCCGAGTCCAGATGATGTTTCCCTATGCTTTTTCCGAGGCAAACCGGGGAGGTCTTTCCCGGCCCAAACTGATTCCCCATGAAATAACCGGCCCTGCGGATATCCTTGGAATGAGCGTTATTTCATTTCCTGTGTATCATGGACCGGTGATGAACCATGCCGTGAGAATCAACGATCTGGTCTACCTGACCGATTGCAAGGGGATTCCGGATGAGTCATGGGAGGCACTTTATGGTGTTGAGACATTGATTGTAGGTGCGGTGAAATATGAGCCTCATGAGTCCCATTTCGGGATCCATGAGGCTCTTGCGCTGATTGAACGGTTAAATCCGAAAAGAGCGTTTATTACCCATCTTTCCCATTCCCTTGAGCATGAAGAGCTGTCAAGAATGTTGCCCCCGTCTGTTTTCGTGGCCTACGATGGCCTCAGAATCACGACAGGGGGTTCTTAGGCAACCGGGACGTCCAGACCTGAGAATGCGCTGATCAGTTTCTCAGCCAATGGAACGACATCTCCAACATCTTTTCCGTAGCCATCCGCATGAATTTCTGTCGAAAACTTTGGCGTGACAACCGCCCCTCCAACCATGACCTTGTAGGGAAGATTCTTTTCCCTAATTGTCTCAATTGCAATTTTCATCTGCATCATGGTCGTAGTCATCAATGCACTCAGTGCAATGATCTGTGCCTGATGTTTTTCTGCCGCAGCAAGAATGTCATCAAGCGGAACATTTCGTCCAAGGTCAATGACGGAAAAACCAAAGTTCCTGAGCATCAGGATACAGATATTTTTTCCGATATCGTGGATATCTCCCTTAACCGTTGCGAAGACAACGCACCCCTTGGGTTCGACGGGACCGTCCGCTTCGAGGTGGGGCTGAAGAACTTCCACGCCTTTTTTCATCGCATCTGCCCCGGCGATCAGGTGAGGAATGAACTTGACCCGTTGTCCAAAAAGATCGCCAAGATGACGGATCGCCGGAGTCATGATGTCCAGAAATATGGTAAAGGCCGAAAGTCCTTCATCAAGACCCTTCTGGCAAAGGGCTGCGATGCCGTCACGTTCTCCTTCGAGAATCGCCTGTCTTATGGCTTCAGAGGTTGTTCTGGGAGCAGCCTCTTTTTGAGAGGGCTGTGTTCCTGATGCTGGAGTCCATGCCGCTGCCTTGTTCAGGTAGATCCGGCAGTCGGGATCACGCCTTGCAAAGAGGGATGATGCGGCAACTGTTTGATGAAGAACCTGGTCGTAAGGGTCGCATATTGCAGCGTCAAGCCCTGCACCGATTGCCATGGAGAGGAAGTTGTTGTGAACGATTTTCCTGGCGGGAAGTCCAAATGAGACATTCGAGAGCCCCAGAATAGTGGGTAATCGAAGCTCTTTTTTAATGAGGGAGATCGTGTCAAGAGTTTGCTTTGCTGCTTCCTGAACGGCACTTACCGTCAGTGCCAGCGTGTCGAAGATCAGATCGCGCGGGCGGATTCCCAGCTCTTCAGCGCGTCTCAGGATCTTCTCGGCATTTTTCATGCGTTCGGCTGCTGTTTCAGGTATGTTGTCTCCGGATACGAGCGCAATGACGGCCGCACCGTATTTTCGAATGAGCGGCAATACCTCCTCAAGGCGTTCATCTTCCGCGTTGACAGAGTTGACGAGTGCCCGTCCCGGATAAAGCTTCAGGCCGGCCTCGAGTGCCGATGCGTAGGATGAGTCAATAACCAGTGGCAGTGAAACTACATTCTGAATAGCGGTAATCGCTTTCGCCATCATCTCCGCTTCGTTGACAAGCGGCACGCCAACATTGACGTCGAGGGCACCGGCTCCTGCCTCGGCCTCTTTTCTGGCTTCCGCCACGATCAGGTCGACTTGTCCGTTTGCGATCGCTTCAGAAAAGATCTTTTTGCCTGTTGGATTGATTTTTTCTCCGACGATGAGAAAGGGAACGCCATCTCCAATCAAGGTCATGCTGGTTCTGGAAGAGATCTTCAGAAGAGACGGGGTTGGTCTTGAGATGGGAGATGCACCCTTGACGGTCTTCGAGAGGATCCTTATATATTCCGGGGTCGTTCCGCAGCAACCGCCAATAATGTTTGCGCCTGCTTCAACAAAGGAAGGCGCAAATCTGGCAACCTCCTCCGCTCCGGTGAGGTAGAGTGTTTCTCCATTTCGATGGACGGGAAGCCCGGCATTCGGTTCGACCGCAATGAACGTATCTGTTGTCTGGCCAAGCCTTGAGACGACAGGAACCATGGCCTCCGGTCCAACGGAGCAGTTCAGTCCCATGATGTCAACAGAAAAGCCTTCAAGCACACTTGCTGCCGTTTCAGGATCGGAGCCGGAGTCGGTAATGCCGTCCATGTTGAATGTCATGAGGGCCATTACAGGAATGCGTCCGTTGACCGCCTCCCGCACGCCGATGAGGGCTGCTCGCATCTCCTGAATGTCGAACATGGTTTCTATCGCGATGAGGTCGGCGCCGGCCTCAAGCAGAAGTTTTGCCTGTTCGTAGAAAATGGCGATTGCGTCATCAAACGGGAGGTCTCCAAACGGAGCGATGGTTGTTCCGGATGGTCCGATATCGCCAGCCACGTAGGCTTTTCCTCGAGCAGCCCTTTGTGCCAGTTCAACCGCATGGAAATTGATTTCCCGGATGCGGTCCTGGGCGTTGTACTCTGAGAGCCTGAGTCTTGAGGCTCCGAAGGTATTTGTCAGAATGATATCTGAGCCGGCATTGACATATTCGGTGTGGACCGCCTGAATTTCCTGGGGTTTTTCAATGTTCCAGAGGTCCGGTGCATAACCTGCAGGAAGTCCACGGGACTGGAGGAGGGCTCCCATGGAGCCGTCCAGAAGAAGAACTTCATATTTCAGGCGTTCAAGCAGGGGCTTCACTGTTCTTCGTTCTCGCTTTCCGGCTCATTGGCCAGTTTTTGTCCCTCAATGATCCGTTCCCATCCGATGACAGCTGAAACGGAAAGCCTTGGAGACATGATGAATGATTCGTTCAGGGAGATTCCAATTTTGTCTGCCTGGGTCAATTCCATGACCTCGGTCTGGGTGGATAGAGGCCAATCTCCGTAGCCTACTCCGAATCGAAATGTCTTTTTGTATCCGAACCGGATGATTTCTTTTTCGATTGCATGGTCAATAACGATTCCCATGTAGTCGGCCATCCATGCTCCCACCCGTTCCAGGAAATAGGAATAGGCAGGTTCGCTTCCGGCAAGCTCGTCGACCCGGTCTTCAACTTGTGGTCCGATTGTTGCGACAAGGAGTGTCGCATAGTCGCAATTTTTAAGCAGTTTAACCATCTTTTCCCCGACAAACAATGTGTTTGTTTCCCGGGTAAGCACTTTCTTGTCTTCGACCCCCGTAATGGAAAGGGTCCGGAACACTCCGCGACCATGGATCAGCCGGTATCCTTCATCAATCGCTTTTTTGATCTGGGATGCGAGCCCCGGTTCATCGAGATCCTTGAGGAAAGACTTTTTGGGAATGCGCATCTCGCGGAGGATCTGGCGCTCTTCGATCTGAAAAGGGATATTGTTGAAGAACACCGGAGCTCCAAGCCTCATGCTTGGCATCTTATATCCTCCAAAAAAATGAAAACCGGCTCCTTCTGCTGAAAAATAAACAGCAAGGAGCCGGTCAAGACCAAAGCGGGACTGTCTTTACTTCAGAGACCCAATCGACCTTTGTGTTCGTGTCGATTATCTCTCGGCGTTTGCCACTTCCAGGCTGATATTTGGAGAAGGAGAGGTTCTTGGGTCGAGCAGTATCGGTGCCCCGGCCTCTTTTCTCAGCTCTTCGTTGATATGCATCGAGCAAAACTTGGGTCCGCACATTGAGCAAAACTCGGCGGTCTTGAAGACCTCGTGGGGAAGAGTCTCATCATGCATGCTTTTGGCCCTGTCAGGATCCAGGGAAAGTTCGAACTGGGTGTTCCAGTCGAAGGCGTAACGGGCTTTCGAAAGGAGATCGTCCCTGTCTCTTGCTCCAGGCCTGTGCCGTGCAATATCTGACGCATGGGCCGCAATCTTGTAGGCAATAATTCCGTTTCTGACATCTTCCAGATTCGGAAGTCCCAGATGCTCCTTGGGTGTCACATAACACAGGAGGGCCGCCCCGGCGCTGCCTGCCGCCGTTGCGCCAATGGATGAAGTGATATGGTCATACCCAGGGGCAATATCTGTTACAAGGGGGCCAAGGACATAAAATGGTGCTTCGTAACAGAGCTCCTGTTGTTTTTCGACATTCATGGCGATCTGGTCAAAGGGAACATGCCCCGGCCCTTCGATCATGACCTGGACATCAGCTTCCCAGGCACGCTTGGTCAACTCGCCCAGAACCTTGAGTTCTGCAAACTGGGCTTCGTCGGAAGCATCAGCCAGACAGCCAGGCCTGAGTCCATCACCAAGAGAGAGTGTCACGTCATACTGCCGGCAAATCTCGAGGAGCTCATCAAAATGTGTGTAGAGCGGGTTTTCCAGCTTGTGATGGTTCATCCACTGGGCCATGAGCGCACCGCCGCGGCTGACGATTCCTGTGATCCTTCTTGTGGTCAGGGGGATGAACTCCCTGAGGATTCCGCAATGAACGGTCATGTAGTCAACGCCCTGTTCTGCCTGGGAGCGAATGACATTCAGAAGGTCTTCCGGAGAAAGGTCAAGGGGATCGCCCACATTCTGGATGGCTTCATAGATCGGAACCGTTCCGATCGGAATGGGGGACCTGCGAATGATTTCTTCCCGGATTTCAGGAATTTTGGGTCCGGTGGAGAGGTCCATTGCCGTGTCTGCACCATACTTTATGCAGACTTTCAGCTTGTCCAGCTCGTTTTGTATGTCAGGAACCACTGCAGAGTTTCCGATGTTTGCGTTGATCTTGCATGTGGCAGCGATACCGATGGCCATTGGAACCAGTTCCGGGTGCTTTATATTTGCGGGGATAATCATTCTTCCCCGGGCAATTTCAGATCGTATAAGTTCTGGGTCGAGTTTCTCCACTTCGGCAACGTAAGCCATCTCCTCAGTGATAACCCCTTTGCGTGCAAAGTGCATCTGGGTTACTACACCCGAGCGCTTTTTTATCCATTCCTGTCTCATACTATCTGCCTCCCGTTTCCGACTATTTATAGGTTACGTATTGGAACAGCTTGTGAACAAGATCTCTTGGCTGTCTTTTGCGCAGGTAATTCTTTTGAGGGACAGTTCAAATTTAAACATGCGACCGTTCCGGTGTCAATGAAATAGGGGGCCCTTTGAAAGTGGAGTTTGATTATCAAGGCTGCGCAGACTATCAGACTGTGCTTGCCGGCTCTGGAGTTGGCTGGGCATATGAGTGGGCGATGATATCAACTTTATTTCCGCTCCAGAACAGGACGATCTCCTGTGGAGGGGATCCCGGGACAATTTTATCGTCAATCTTGTGCAGGACAGGCAGCATGAGGTTTTGGGTCATGGTTCGTGCTTTGGAGAAATCGGGATGTTTCTGTTCTATCTGGTTGTAAATTCCATCCACAAGACCAAGATCGGTGGATATTGTCATGTTTGCCTTTTTCCCTTCAAGAAAGGATCTCAAAATCCGATTGACCTCGAAGTCAATGACATCCCGGAGTTCTTGCTCGCGATAAGGGACAAACGGAAGAATCCTGTCGAGAAGTGAGAGAAAGGGTGTCTGGAACACAGGAAGATAGGCGAGCCTCCTGTCATTTTTCTGGACGATTCTTGCTACTTCCCCCGCTCTGTCCTCAACATCGAGCGCTTCAATGTCCTGGGGGGAGAAGAGCGTTGATGCCATGACAATGGTCAGGTTTTCAAGTGGCAGCTCCTGTTTTTGCCAGTGCAGGGCTCCTGTCCGGAGAAGCTCTTCTATCGGAGCCCAGATCGAAGGATGTGCTCTTTCAATATTGTCGAGGTAGAGAAGCTGATTCGGATTTTCCTTCAGAAGATCCCACAGTCCTTCGGGAACATTGACCGCTGAACGCTCAAGTACGGGTTTCCTGATCAACTGTTCTGAATAATAAAGTTCTTCATAGAGGCTCATGTCCCGATAGATGAAGCTTTTGGGGTCTTTATACAGGAGATCTGCCATGGACTGTGCCATTGTTTTCTTCCCCGTCTGTTTCGGTCCGATAAAAAGGAAACTGCCCAGCAGCTTGGATCCTCCCGCCCTGATCTTCATTCTTGAGCTGTCGAGAACGGAGATGATTTCTTCTTGAATTTCGTCTCTCCCCATATAGCCGGGAATCAACGTTGTCGGAAGCTGAGGAAGATTGATCTGGATGTTGTCCGGTCCGGAGGTGGGCTGATCGGGCTCCGGGATCTCCTTTGGAGGGGGTTCCCCGGTGAGAACCGGCTCTTTGAAAAACTGGCTGAGATCGACATTTTCAAGTGGGACCCCGTCAAGTATCTGGGCCAGGGCATGTTCTTCGATCTGGGAGATGAGCTCCCGTTGCAGTTCGTTGATGTCGATAACCTTTGTCAGCTTCCTGAGTATCATCGGATCGACGCTTGAAAGTTGTGGTGTGCTTCCGACAAACCAGTACTGCTTGTCCTGCAGAACCTGTGTGAGCTCGATGACTTTCTGATTGTAGATTTCCCCGTGGTATCCGAAATTTGATAGTTGCACCCTGGGAAAAAGGAGTTCGATCGGATCAACATAGAGAATGGCGGGGCGCTTTTTTCTGGACTGAATAATAAAATTTCGCATTGCGGCAAGGCTGTTTCTTGAAAGCTCTTTATGGAGAAGGGCATTGAAACTGAAAAGCTCCTTTTCTGCCAGAAGCTGGATAATCTGCATCCTGAGAATCGGGTCCGGTCCGACAATGATGATCGGTTCCCTCGATCGCCTCTTGTTCTGGATCGCCAGCTCAACCGCCTTTTCAATCAGGGGGAGACGGATCTTTTCGGGAGTGAGAATGGCTCGGATCGCTTCCATCGGGCCAATTGTCGGATCCTGGATGCCCTGTTTCTTTTTACGAATCGCTACGTCGAGATCCAGTTGACGGAGTGATCTCTTGAGTTCCCTGGCGGTATTGAGCGCATTATGAACGACCTCCTCAATGACTTCGATGCTGAAGCCATCCATCATTTCTCCGAGCTTTTTAAGGTCGTACCCTTTGATCATTTCTTCCGACATCAATGCTATATCTCCTGATAGTGCCTCTTTTTTCTTGGCCTCGGTCAGTAGACTCCTTTTTAAAATACTTGATCGGCTTAAAGGATCGGGCAGGGGAACTTCAAGAACCCAGCGCATGATTGGTGGCGTTCTGAAATCTTCAGGGATATTTGAAAGAGAGGAGACCGTCGCGATGACCAACGTGTTTTTCATATGAAGGATCTTTTCAAGAAACTCCCTGATGGATTCCAGGGGGGGGGGCAGGGCTCCTTCGGAGGTTCCCAGAACCTCTTCATAATCGGTGATATGAAGGAGTGCCGGCTGGAGCGTTTTGATTTTTCTGAAAAATCTCTGGAGCTGCTCTTTCAGAATATGCTTTTCCAGGAGGTTGAAACTTGAGAGTTTGATTTCGAGCAGCGATCTCCCGGACTCTCCTGCAAAGGATCTGACAACGATGTTTCTGCCAGCGCTGGTTCCTCCCCAGAGAAGAATCCCGTTGTATTCGGCCTTAAAGAGTCCAAGATGGTTGATGAACTCAGAATAGGCTTTCATGATGGAGAATTTAAAGTCCTGGTTTCCCTGAAATGTACTGAAATTTTCTTCCGGAACAAGCTTGCTGTTGTTGCCGCTCTGAACGACCGTGATCCCTCCGAGAAGGATCCCCGTCAGAATGGCAAAGGTCAAGGCTGAAATGCACCATCCTGTTCCGACACCAAAGGACGTGATTGCAGCAACTGTCGCGTAAGGCTTTAGGAATGCTCCTATCACGAGGAAAAATCCGCCGGTAAAAATTGCTGTTGTCCAGAAGGCAAAAGCACCGGGGGGAAGATGGAGAATGTTTTGCCGTGTTCCGACCTCTCCTCCGGGAAGTTGTTGAGGAACGGTTGAGGGAATCATCAGGAAGAACAGGATAGAGATAAAAATGGTTCCGCCGGTAATCCACAGCCCCCATGCCAGGGTTGCCTGGCTGGCTGAAAAATGAATGCCCATCAAGATCAGGATTGATGCAATGATTCCCCATTCCAGAAAAAAGGAGATTGGCGGCGGCGGTGTATCTCCGGGTCTTTTCTTTTTTGAGCGGGGAGGAAGAGGTTTTGCATAGTTTGTGCTGATGACCATGATGGCGGCGGTAAAGGTGAGGATGACAACGCCAAGCGCAAGCGTTGCAAGGAGAGGGTAATCGTCAAAGAGGGGGTCGATATACTTCCTCAGAATGGTTCCGAGACTGACAATGAGCAGTCCTGATCCAACAAGAAGGATCTTGATGAACATGGTCAGCCTTTTCCCAGTTCAAGAATCGCTTGTGCGACATTCCTTGAAACGCCGGCGACACGCATGATCTCCTCCACTGGAGCGGCCATGATGGCGTTTATTGAATGAAATTCCCTCAGCAACTTTTTTTCCCGTTCGGCTCCAATCCCGGGGATCTTGAGGAGTCTTGATTCCCTCAGGATGTTTTCCCTGAGGGATCGATGATATGTGATGGCAAATCGATGTGCTTCATCTCTCATATGGACAAGGATATGCGTTGCCTTGCTATGAGGGGGAAGTATAACCGGGTTTTCCTGGCCGGGGATGAAAATGCGTTCCAGTTTTCCTGTTCTGAAGCGCTCTTTTGCTATTGAGACGACCCGTCGTGAGGCCGGCAGCTTTGACATCTCAGCCAGCTTTTCGACACAGGCGCCAAGCTGTCCTGGCCCGCCATCTATGACGAGAAGGTCTGGAAGAGGATTTTCCCTGAACTGACGTTCCATCACATGTGCAAGCATTTTGAAGTCATCCTGTCCTTTTTCAAGCTGGATCCTGAATTTCCTGTATCCGGACTTTTCAGGCTTTCCATCACGGAACGTAACGTATGATGCGACGGGAAAGGCATCTCCAATATTGGAGATGTCCACGCAAGCCATCAGAGACGGAGGTGCTTCAAGCCCAAGGATTTCTGCAAGCTCCGAAAGCGCTTCCTTGAAGGCACCTTTTTGCTTTTTCAGTTCGATCAGGGCTTCCTGTCCATTTTTGACGGAAAGATCCAGAAGAGTTTTCCTGTCCCCTCTGAGCGGATGGTGAATCCTGACCTTTCCACATTTCTTTTCGGAGAGCCAGCCAAGACTCATGAGCTCATCTTCCGGGATGGGGCTCCCGACAAGGATCTCGTCTGGAATCGTGGAGAGGTCTTTTCCATAGTATTGATCGAAGAAAGCCGCCAGAAGTTCGGAGTCGGGAGCTTCCTCTCCATTTTTGATGTCAATTTCCCTTTTTCCGCTTACGCTTCCTCCACGAAGCTGAAGAAGTTCGACAAGCACAAAAGGTGGATCCCGCACAACCGCTACCACATCGACGGAGTGCTGGATATCAAAAGATATTCCCTGTTTTTCCTGGATCATTGAAACATTGAGGAAGCGGTCCCTGATTTTTGCCGCCTCTTCAAACCTCAGATCTTTTGCAAGAGATGCCATTTCCTGATGCAGAGCGCTCAGAAGGTCGTCGTTTTTTCCTTCGAGAAAGAGTCTGACCTCATTTGCAACTTTCCTGTAATCAGCAATGGAAACAAGTCCCGCGCATGGTCCAAGGCATCTTTGTATCTGATACTCGACACAAGGTCGCTCAAGTGATCCATCGAGAGGAATTTCGCAGGAGGCCAGGGGGAAAGTTCTTGCTACGAGTTTAAGGGTGTCCCTCAGAGCTCCGGGGGATACAAATGGGCCAAAATAAAGAGCGCCATCGTTCTGTGTCCTTCGGACGACAGAAAGCCTTGGAAAGGATTCCTGCCATGTGAACTTCAACAAGGGATAGGTTTTGTCGTCTCTCAGCAATACGTTATATTTTGGCCGGTGCTTTTTGATCAGGCTGTTTTCCAGAATGAGTGCATCGACCTCGGTCCGGGTTACGATGGTTTCTATATTCCTGATTTTCGTGACCATCATGGCGATCCGGTTGCCCCTTCCTGTGCGCGTTGTAAAATAGGATCTTATCCTGTCGCGAAGGTTCCGGGATTTCCCGACATAAAGAATATGGTCTTCTGCATCTTTCATGATATAGACACCCGGTTCTGAGGGGGCCATCCGGATTCTTTCTATGATTTCCGGCAAAAAGTGATGTTCGTTGTCCTGATTGTTCGAATCAGCCATTTGATCCTTCTTTAAGGCAGAATATCCCCTCCTGGGAGTTTCCTGCCAAGCGGGGATGAATGCCCCTTGTCTTTTTTGTGGACGCAGTCTGTGACTGCTTCCTATTGGATTGTTCCTGCCCTCCGCTAACACTATAATACAGAATCGGGAGTTTGTGCCGATTGGTTGATGGTGCCATTTGAAGCTGGAAAGAGGGAAAATCGATGGATGATCCAAAAGAGAAAGACTCCGGTGCTCCCATTGAGCCTGAAGGGCAAGATGACCTTGCTCCGGCACGAATGAGTCGTTCGGACTGGTTCCAGGTGATCCAGTACTTCTTTGGAGTATTATTTTTTATCGGAGTTTTTA
The DNA here is from genome assembly GCA_021844645.1 of Nitrospirota bacterium. The sequence continues at coordinate 5,689 of JAKBTA010000007.1, read as the reverse complement.
TTTACATGATCGCATCCGGACCAAAGGGGGCTCTCATCGGAGGGGTTTCACTTCTTGCAGGCGTTCTGCTTTGGGTGATTTTCCGTTATGTTTTAAAAGAAATCGCATGAGGGCCTTTTTCGCTATTATCGGCCATCCTGTGGCGCATTCCCTCTCTCCCTGTTTTCAGCAGGCAGCATTTGATGCTTGTGAGATTGATGCTGCCTATATTCCTCTCGACCTGGACCCAGCACGGGCGGAGGACACCCTTTTTTTCCTCAAAGACCTTGCTATCTCCGGATTTAATGTAACGCTCCCGTTTAAGGAGCTTGCCTATCGGAAGGTCGACCATGTGTATGGGATTGCATCGAAGATCCGTTCCGTCAACACGGTGGTCGCGAGAGAAGGTCTGTGGGAAGGGTATAATACTGATGTCCCCGGATTTAAAAAGGCTTACTCCCGTTTTCTGGAAAAAACGGGATACGGGAGTGGCAATTTCATTGTGCTCGGGGCCGGCGGATCAGCGAGGGCGGTCCTTGAAGCCCTTTCCTCCATGGATGTACCCCAAATCAAGGTGGTCAACCGGTCTTCGGATCGAGTGAGAGTCCTTTTGGAAGAGCTTTCCCGTGAGAGGCAGATATCGATGAACTCTCTTGAGGATCTGAAGTCGTCTCTCGACGGAAAAGACTGGCATGTGATCAACACTCTGTCGAGAAACGCCTTTCCTGTGCGCGGAGAATTTCCTCCGCTGGAACCCCTCGACGAAACAAAAGTTGCATCTGTTTTCGACCTTTCCTATGAACGGGAAGGGGACACAGAGTGTGTTTCCTGGGCAAGAAGAAAGGGGATTCCCTCCTCAGACGGGCTTTCAATGCTTCTGTTTCAGGGGGCCTTGTCTTTCGAGATCTGGACCGGGAAGTCTGCTCCCGTCAGGAAAATGGCCGAAGCGATGGCAAAGGCACTGCCCGAGAGAAAGGATCTTCCGGGTCAATTCTCTGACTGAAAAATTGATTTTGCAAAAAGATCTGGTTCGAACTCCAAAAGGTCTGCGCTTTGTTCTCCTACGCCGATGAATCGGACTGGGAGGTTGAATTCCCTTGAAAGCCCAACGGCTATCCCTCCCTTGGAGGTTCCGTCCATCTTCGAAAGAATCATTCCCGTTAGTGGAACCGCCTCTCCAAAATGCCTCACCTGTGAAATGGCATTCTGACCAATCGTTGCATCCAGGACAATCAGCGTTTCGATCGGGGCATTCCCCATTTCCCTGACAACAAGCCGATATATTTTTGAGAGTTCGCTCATAAGGTTGTTTTTCGTCTGAAGCCTTCCTGCCGTATCAATGATGGCAATATCGATCTTTCTCGAAATGGCTGCTTTTACGGTATCGAAGGCAACGGACGCGGGATCTGCCCCTTCTTTCTGGTGAACAACCGGCACGGAAAGCCTTTCTCCCCAAAGTTCAAGCTGTTTGATGGCTGCCGCCCTGAAGGTGTCTCCGGCGCCAAGGATGACCGACTTCCCTTCATTTTTGAATCGGGCGGCAAGCTTGGCGACTGTTGTTGTTTTTCCGGCACCATTGACGCCCACAACAAGAATGACCATCGGCAGATGGGGCGTGCCGCTTTCCCATATTGCAGGTTTTTCAGGAAAGGATCGTGCAATTTGATCAATGATAAAAGCCCTGGCATCGGAAAACGGTGATGATTGATCAGAGCGTTCCCATTCTTTAAGGTCTGAAATAAGCTTTGTGACCACTTTGGGGCCCATGTCGGAGGAGAGCAAAATGGTTTCAAGCTCTTGGTGGAAATGCGTTGATCGCTCTTTTTTGAAAAGTGAGTCAATTTTCTCTGCGAGACTATTGCGTGTTTTTTTCAGTCCATCTGTAAATTTTTGAAAAAGGCTCATATTGAGGGCATGCTATCTTCCTCTGTCCCATTATGGTGAGGGGATGGAAGTCAGATGCGCCGCTCCTTTCTCCTTGATGTTAAGAGCTTCTTCTAGCGGTTATCGGGGGTGTCAGGGATTTTCCCCTGAAAGAATGGTTGATCGCCACCGTAGGGTTGATTCAAATGATTTTCAGGTTGTGAGTCAATCCATTGAGTATAGGATTTTTGAATGAAGTTTGCTGTTTTTCTTTCTGCTTTTTTCATGAGGAGAGCTTCTCGATCTCCAAGTTCATGATCATACCCCTTTAGGTGGCACAGTCCATGTATGACCAGATTGACGATCTCACTGAATAAGGAAATTCCGGCAACAAGAGCCTGTTTATGCGCCTGTTGGAGGGAAATCACGATCTCTCCGTCGGGAGTGCCCAGTCCTCTTAATGATTTCTCATTCTTATAGGAAAATGACAGAACGTCAGTCGTTTTTGCCTTGCCCCTGAATGTTCTGTTCAGATTGCGCATCCGTTGATCGTTGATGAAGATCAGGGCGATAACATCCTGGGAGCGCTTTAAGGATTGCAGCCCCAGTTCGGTGATTCTGGCAAGCAACAGCGGATTGATCTCGAACTTTCTTTGAAGATTGATCACTTCAACCGGCATTCTGTGGTTTCCATGAAGGTGCTGTTACGGGTGGTTTTCCACCGGGATAGGCGATTCTCTTGTGTTGCGTCTGTAAGAGTGTCCGGACAAAAACTTCTTTTAAGGTGGCGATTTCTGAAATAGTCAGTGGACACTCATCAAGTTGTCCGTCCCGCTGGATTTCGAGGAGTGTTTCGTCAATGACCGATATGGCTCTGGCAGGGGAGGCGTCCTGGATTTTGACAGCCCTTCCTGTCGCCTCGATTGCGTCTGCCATCATGAGAATAGCGGTGATTTTGCTCTGTGGCTTCGGTCCTGAGTAGCGGAAATCCGACTCTGACGGAAAATCGGCAGGGCCGGTAGAGCCGTCGCGGGATTTCCTGAGAAAGTATTGCATGATCCGTGTCCCGTGATGCTCTGGAATGGCACTGATGATGGCTTCGGGGAGACCGTGCTTTTTGGCGATTTCAATGCCTTTCCTGACATGATCGATGAGAATGAGTGAGCTCATTCTCGGTGTCAGGAGTTCATGGCGATTGAACGTTGTTTGGTTTTCAATGAAGTACTGTGGCTTGTCCATCTTGCCGATATCATGAAAATAGGCTGAAACCCTTGCCAGTTTTGTGTTTTCACCGATAGACAGTGCTGCTGCCTCAGCAATTTGTGCGACTGCCAGACTGTGAAAGAATGATCCCGGTGCTTTTTGGGAAAACTCATGCAAAAGAGGGTGATTAAGATCGAGAAGTTCTGTCAGGGAGGCTTCCGACAAGAGTCCCAGGCTTTTTTCCAGCAGTGGCATTGCCACATTCTCCAGCATGGGAAACAAAAGCGTTGTTGCAATAACAGCAATGCTCTCCGTCTTGAGGGTAAAAAGGGATGGAGTTCCCACTGAGATCTCTATTCCCAAAAATAGCACTCCCGTGACAATTCCTGAGAGAAGTCCCGATTTGAGTGACCCCATTCTTCCAGGGAGAAGCAGTGCGAGGCTGCTTGAAATCGGTCCGGCAATCAGGGGAAGAATTACCATCTCGTAGCGGGATGTGGGAACTACCGCAATGATCATCCCTGATATCAGGAAAAAAAGCGTTGCTGTTTTTTTCCCAAGAAGGAGTGTGATGATGTTTCCGATCAGAATGATGGAAATCAGCTCGATATTTTCTGTAACCAGAAAATGATGGGAGGACAAGATGGGGGCAGTGATATCTTGTCCGAGCAATATGGACAGTGTGCTGAGGATGATCAGAAAGAGAAGAATGCCTCCCAGCAGGATCTGGAGGAAGTGCTTCTGATTGATTCGTTCGAATTCATTGGGGGGATCCATCAGGGTCCGGTAGAGGATCCTTGTCGAGAGAATGGCCAAAAAGGTCAGAATGGCTGTTCCCAGAAATACATGGATCGAGTCTGCCTGCGTTTCTGGAGACAAGGGAACGGGCTGGTTTTTGAGAAATGTGGAAGAAAATGGCGTAGAAAAAAGACCCAGATTGATTCTTACAATGGCCAGAACAAGGCTTATGCCCGTCAGGATCCAGATGTCCCAGCGCTTTCTGCTAATCTGCCCAGAGGCATGTGAGTTGTTATGTACTGGCAGAAGGTCTGCCAGTACTCTTTTCCGGGGCATGTTTTTCATAGGCCTTGATAATTTCCTGTACAAGACGGTGTCTGACGACATCCACCTCGCTAAAATGGAGAAATTTTATCCCTTCAATATTTTTCAGAATCTTGCTTGCTTCCACGAGTCCGCTGGAGCGGTCACTTGGAAGATCAACTTGTGTAATGTCTCCGGTAATGACTGCCTTTGAATTGAAGCCAATTCTTGTCAGAAACATTTTCATCTGTTCGCGAGTGGCATTCTGGGCCTCATCAAGGATAACAAACGCATCGTTTAAAGTTCGTCCCCTCATGAAAGCAAGTGGAGCGATCTCTATTTCCTGTTTTTCCATCATTTTTTGAACCTTGTCCGCATCGATCATATCAAACAGCGCATCGTACAGGGGACGCAAATACGGATTGATTTTTTCGGCAATGTCCCCGGGAAGGAATCCAAGCTTCTCGCCGGCCTCGACTGCGGGGCGTACAAGAATGATCTTTCTGCAGGAGTGTTTGAGGAGATGATAGGCTGCCATGGCCATTGCAAGGTATGTTTTCCCTGTGCCAGCCGGACCTATTCCAAAGACGATATCGTTTTTTTTGATTGCCTGAATGTATTCGAGCTGATGGGCCGATTTTGGAAAAATAACCCGTTTTCTGCTGTTGATCGGAATATATTCTGCAAGAAGGTCTTTTAACGTAATTCCCGGATCGTTTCGGGTCAGGCTTATTGCCTGGCGAATTTCTTCTTCCCTGATTGCGTATCCGCTGGCCATTAGGGATGCCAGGTCAAGAATGACTTTTTCCCCATGAAGAATATTGTCTTTTTCCCCGGTTGCGGTAATTTTGTGTCCGGAAGTTGCGAGGTGAATGGAAAAAGCTTCTTCAAACAAATGAAGATGAGAGTCCATTTCCCCCAAAAAGAGTTTGGGGTCGAGATTTTCCGGGAGGTGGAAGTCTTTATGGATTCTATCCATCAGCGAGGTGGCGTTGATTCACCCGACGCTTGTGATCCGGATGAAAAGATATTTTCGGGGAGAGGAATGTTTTTGTAAGAGTTTTTCGCTGTGAGGAGAACCTCTTTTGTTTTTAGAAGAAGTACGGGCAACGGACTGTGGTGGATAATCGAGGTCGAAGTCGAGCCGAGGAATATTCGACCGAAGGCGCCCTTTCCCCGTGAGACGAGAATGATCAAGTCCTTTTCCCCGGAAGAAGCAAGTGAAAGTGTTACTGTGTCTGCTTCACCCCGATAAAGAGCAATGCTTACCGGGACTCCCTGATCAAGAAAATGTTGCGCGATAGATTCGAGCTGCCGGGATGCTACGACACCTATCTGCTCATAGATCTCAACTGGTACAGGAAAACCCAAGGGCAGATCGGAAAAAGAGGAGAGAACATGATATAGATGAAGCCCAGCCCCGTAATCTTTCGCTGCTCTTGTAACCTGACTCACAATCAGGTCATCAAGAGGTAGGAGATCAACCGGAAACAAGATTTTCTCTTCATTTAGGCTCATGGTTGAATCCTAGCACAAGCCTACAGGGAATAATGGAGGCCCTTATCGTTGCATCGGGAACAGCGATTCTGGCAAGCTTGGCGTG
>JAKBTA010000055.1 GCA_021844645.1 Nitrospirota bacterium | reverse complement strand
GTGAAAAATAACCAGCCCTATCTATAGACCCGGGCGAGAAACGGTACAATTGGCCGATCGGCCAATTGGCCCAACAAGTCTGTCCAATGGGAAGGACGTCCGATTTGGGGTTCAGGCCCAATCCCAAAGTTTTAGATTTGATGAGATAACATGATTGAGGTTAGCAAACAAATGCTGTTGCCTGAAGCATTTACCGTCTTAAGGAAACAAGACTGGAAGAGTGGTTGGGAACCCGAGACTTCTGGTAGATTTTTTTAGGCCAAAGCTTTATGAAGAATGCCTGGATCAATCGGATCTTACTGGTTTTCAGAGCTGAGACGGTCAGGATCCTGTCTTCAACCACACTCGTTTTTTGAAAGACATATTTGACCTTTCTACCCTCGACCGTCAGACAATCTCCAACCTTGACGGCTGGTGGAATGAATTCACGCCGATCATCGAATATGGCAAAGGCACCAGGATTTGTTTGCCGTCTAAAGATCCGGCTCATCAATACCTCCGCCATTTGTCCTCCAGTTTTCTGGCAAATAGGCTGTCCAGAAAGACCAATGGGAGCGAGGTCCAGTAGAAACGTTGTTTGATCCCGTGAGGCCATCTTTTGGATATTGACCACCACCCCGCCAAAAACTTTCCCCATTTTTACTGACAGACCATATTTTTCATCATCCATGGCAGCTGCAAAACATTGTCCGGAGAGAGTGCCTGTCATGGAAAACAGGATTCCGCATACCAGTTTTAGTGCGGATGCCATAATTTTTTTTCGCAAAACAGCAATCGATGATTCCATTTCAAAGTTCTCCAATTAAGGGAATACATGATAAAAACAAAATAGATCCAGTTGTGTGCCGATTCCCGATAGGAAACAGGGTTCATTTATTTGGGTAGTCGCAGTACCGGCTGGATCTGAGGCTCTCCGGGATGTTCTATCCGGTCTGCCACTGGAGCTGGCGGGGTTCATCGTTCTTTTTCCGGACGGCACATCGTTCTCGGCCTGACTCCGGTCCGGAAGGGGTACTCTGAACATATATACCGTATCCTCACCGGACAGGACTTAAGGAAAACAGGCTTTCTTGCTGGCCAGAGGGAACATCGGGTGCCAGATCCCCTTTGGAACGATTTCCCGACCGGGCACCCATCAGAGAGATGATCCGACCACGAGGAAGAATCACCGAACTGCCTTGCCCCATGGGATGAACCTCCCTGTTGATTCCACCCATATTCACCACATCAATGCTGCCATTCAAGTCCGCAATTGCCAGAAGCCCATTATGAAACGCCACGGTTACAGGAACGATCCCCACATGGGTAGGAATATCGGGATGAATTCCAGGAACCGGTGATTTTGAACCGTTTCCCACAAGGACAATGACCTGCCCAGGGGAAAGGTTGCTCAAACCATGAGGGGCTCCGCCTTCGGGGATGGAAATGGAAGAGGAGCCTGCATTCAAGACTTCAACTTTTCCCGCATCGGAAGCGTCATCCATTTCGGCAAGAAACAAGATACCGGAGGCACTTTCCACCAGACTTTTGGGATGGATACCCACAAGTCTCGCCTCCATGGGCTTCGTATCTGCCATCTGGTTTCCGGAGCCGGTGACCGAAACAATTTCTCCCGGCTCAAGTTGATGGGAACTTGTCTGGGAATCGGACTTGAGAATTTGCTGATGATCCCCTGACACATTGACCTCCAGCACGCCATCGCCCGAGTCTCCGAGAAGAATGTGATGGTGGTGGACCGCTATTGATGTTGGAGCAATTTCGGACTCCACTGCAGAAAGCGGGACAAGATCGACGTCCGTGTTTTTTGTTCCCCCGCCGGCGACAAGAACGATCATTCCTGTCGGGACATGGACCCACCGGGTTTCCCCGTTTTCCTTGACTGGAATATCCACAACATGGCGGGCTTCATTTAAGAAATAGACCCGCCCCGTCTGCCCCACGATATAAATCCTGTTTCCATCGTTGGCAATCGCAACAGGAGAAATCCGACAGGAAAAGGCATCGATCGGCTTGGTCCCTGCCCTTTTGTTCCCACCGCCGGCAATGACCGAAATCTGTCCAGACGAAAGGGTCAGGGGTGCAAACTCGCCTAAAAGACGGTTATTGAGACCTGTCCTCTGGATCATGCGGGTCACATGGCCCCTGATCGCACCTGTGTTGCCGATGGGTGGGATCACATAAACATGCCGGCGATCCATTGAAACATTCAGTGCGTCAATCGTACCGTTTCCATCGGCGATAAAGGCAATATCCTTGTCTACCGCCATTCCCAGGGGAAGGATCCCGTAATGAAAGGCTTTTCCAGGCCGTATTTCGGGAAGCGGAGCCGAATGTCCATTTCCGGCGACCACGACAGCCTGTCCCGGAAGGACCTCCTGTTTCACAAGATCCTTTCCGCCGGAAACGGGAACAGTCATGCTTTCTCCGGATATATTCAAGAAAATCACCTCGTGGCGTGTATCGGAAAGAAGAAGGTTGTTTCCCCAGAAAGCCATCGCAACGGATTCAATATCCAGCTGGGAGGCATATTGGGGGGAAGAGGAGGGATAGAAAAGATGTTCCCGGGAAGCCCCCCAGGAAAGCTGTGAAAATAACAAAAAAGAGAGAGGAAACAGAAAAAGAGCCAAAACAGCCTGCCAATTTCTTTTCCTGACGAGGCGGTTCAGCAAATAAGTCTTCATAAGACCCTTCTCACCAACAATCCGTTCACGCGCCAGGCGCCAATCGAAGATAATATCAAGAAAAAACTGTACGGAAAAAGTGGCAATGATCCTGTCGCAATAATACAGCCGAAAAAATGACTTTATTTTCCACCGATTAATCGCCTGAATACTGATTCAGCGTGAATCAGTATAGAACTGAAGAAAGTGCACCTGATATGAAGTTTGCTCCTGTTCAGAACAAGATAAAGCTAGAAAAAATAGGCAAATAGATTGGTTTGTCCTTCTTGTATCGAGAACCTTCATTAATTCCCTCTTGGATGAACTCCATTTCATCTGTCGTGAAGTTCACCTGCTCGTTCCTTCGGGGATTGATGGATAAAAGTCCAGAAAGGGGTATGCATCTGTTGCATACCCCTTGATTTCAACAGAATAAAAAAGAGTTACCCGTTTCCCTGACTCTTTCCTGCGTTGACAACATCCCTGAGACGTTGCCCAGGTGTAAACTTTGGAAAGACCTTGGCGGGAATACTGATGACTTCACCGCTTCGGGGGTTTCTTCCTGTCCTAGAGCTCCTCTTGATTGTTTCAAAGGTGCCAAACCCTACCAAAGTAACTTTATCGCCTTTTTTCAGGGCATTTTCGATGGCCAGAAAAACATTGTTAGAGAGCTTCTCCACTTCCTTCTTTGAAAAATCTGTTCCAGACAATCCAACGACCGCTTTGACCAGTTCTGATTTGTTCACCAAGAGATCCTTTCTTTGTTAGTCTTCATGAGCAGGGCTCACCCTGCAACATGAAAATGGGAGATTCAGCAACACCAGATTGTTCCGGAAACCATGAAACAAATAATAAATACTTAACAATAACTTGTAATCTCTTTTCCGACCAGGTTTGTGGGCATCCAAATGAGATATTCACACTCAGGTGGTGTGCTCTTTCTCAATATGGAAGAGTCTCTGTAAGGCTGGTTCATTCTCGGTCAGAAGTGCAATAACTCTGAGCCAACCTATTCTGTCCCATACCATTCGAACTCTTATTCCTAGATCGTTTCCAAAAATCTCAATATCATCCTCATTGGAGCAAGCATCATCAGCAATACTCCGCTCATGATCACAACCGCGTCCACCAGATCTCATTGATCCGGATGGAATCCATCAAGAAGCATGGCCCAAAGGATCGAAAGAACCACAAAAAACCCACCGTAAGCTGCATAGGCCCGACCGAAAGGGAGCGGCTGAAAGGTGACAACTACACCGTAAAGTCCCAGAACGAAAAATCCAGCCAATCCCTCAAAGAATGGACTTACTTCTTTCATCCATCGCCAGACAAGATAGCCGCCACCGATTTCGCAAAGACCTCCAAGAAGCATTAATCCAAGGATCCGAACAGCTAAGAATCAATCCTCCATCATGACCCGCCATCAAGCTTAAGCTGTAGTGACGGGTCCAAAGCTCAAGTGTTCAATTCAGACTCGATAAGCCGATTGATTGTGGCGCTGAAACGGATCTTTCCGGCGGTATTGAATCCGTATTTAACGTAAGACAAAACACGTTCTTTAAAACCTAGAACGAGTAGATCAGTTCCACATCCACCGTGTCCTGGGAGTAAAGTGACGGACCGTGATTGCCTGCGTTGTAAAGTGAACTGTTGAAAAGAGGATTGTTGGCGTTGTCGTGGCGGTACTCCACCCGGCTGATCACATTGGGCATGAAGTTCCACTGGTAGTCCACCGACTCGTCGTTGATCGCGGTTCCCGGCATGCCGGTCATGAAGCCGTTGGGATCGTAATAGACTTCGTACCGGGCAACAACATCCATCGTGTCGTTGATATCATAGCGAACGAAATTCTCGCTTGAATACCATGTCGCATTGCCGATAGGGGTTCCGGAAGAATTGACATCCCCTTCCGCCTGCCATCCGTAAGACTCATTTGTAACCAGCCAGAGGTGATCGATCGGTCCTACCTCGACCACGAAAGCGCCGTAGTTTCTCCAGGTCGGGGTGTTGGCATTTGCGTAACCACTTATATTCCCAACTCCACCAGTTGCTCCGGCCAATGGATCAAAATAAACGTTTCTCACCTGGGGTCCCAGATATCCCGAGAAGTTGATGTTGAGCCAGGAGACGGGGTTGGCCACCAGACCAAGTTCGATATCCTGGAAATAGCTGCCCTGGTTGACCTGCATGTTGCTGTTCCAGCCGTTGTTCACGCCGAGGTACAAATTGGTGGTGGCATTGGGGGCGTAGTGCATCCGGACACCGGTGTGAGTATAGGGTCCGAGAAAGAAGGTGTACCCATCGGAGATCATCCAGTTCCCGGTGGGCTGGATGACTTCGAAGTTGGCCAGTGTCTGGAACTGTCCGGCATAGGCCTCAAGCTCCTTGTTGGTGTCGGGAACGAAGAAGTTGATATACGCTTCTTCCAGCCAGAAGTCGGAATAAGGCATTCCAACGTTTGTTGAAAGAGCTGTGCTACTAAACTTGGTATTAGTGTTGTTATGTCCTCCTCCCAATGCCCCATAATACCCGGGAGAGAAATTCTGGGCGGATGCATAGGCGCCGGGACCAAAATCGGTACGCAGAACAAAACCGATTCCGTCGTCATCGGGGCGCCAGAACTTCAGCTGGGCCATGTTGACGTTAAAGGAGTTTGCACCGTAGTCGTAAGCCCGAAAGTCCGTCGTCGACGCACTCGTCGGGTTGTATTGCCCGTATACATCGATGAATCCCTTGAAATGCACATTCATCGACGGAAGGATCAGATCCGGTGCTGCTGCTGGTGTTGCGGCCGGAGCTGGTGTTGCCGGAGCAGCAGGAGTAACAGGAGCTGTGGAAGAAGATGCCGGTGTTGTCGTTTGCGAAGAAGAACTGTCTGCATAGGAAAGGTGCGGGGAAGATAGACCGGCGAGAAGGACCATCGCCGAAGTGGCCGCAAGGGAAACAACTCTGGCTGTCTGACTTTTTGTTTTTGTAAAGGATCGTTTCATTATTCTATCCATCTTTCTGTTTGTGTTAGGGGGGAGCGTTTTCGGGTTTCCCTCCCGTTAGTCCCGGTTTCTCCAGGCGAAACCGCCTGCGAACCATTGACTCAGGATGGTAATCAAACGTCAGTCGAGGGACAATTGGCCATTTGACTAGTCTGATGAGAACCCAGGGTGATTTCAAAGTACCCTGGGGAGTCGGGGAGACATTGGAAAAGCGACTCAAGAAAATTGGGAGGGTCTGGAAATGGTGGGAGATAGTACGAATGACCCGAAGGAATTGGCGGTCCGCTGGTTTGGCTATGGGAGAGATGGGGTGACCCGTACTGGTTCCTTGGAATGGAGCCCGGAGGAACAGATGACCACGCTTCCTACGAAGCGTGGCAACACCTTGGAGGAAAAGATCTGATCGATTGCCAGGAACATCATCTCAAGTCAAACTTTAATAATGTCACGTTTCATCGCGTGTCTTTTTTTCGGATTGAGCATTAAAACAAGAGTTACACTCAATTGTTGTGTACGGAGAGGTCATGGGGAAGTGGCTCTCCACGCTTTGCCGTCAAGAGCCTTTGAAGTTGAGGCGGGGTGGATCAGGTTAAATATCCGGGCTCTGCTCAAAAGCCAGTGAGAAAGCCCGGAACATCTTTTTAGACGACGTCTTCCTCTTCATCGCTTTCTTTTCTGACCCAATATTTTGAAAACTCCTCAAGATGGCAAAGGGTCGTCATGTCCTTCATCCGGTCGACAAAAAGAGTCCCCCTGAGGTGGTCTGTTTCGTGCTGCAAGATAACAGCCGGAAAGCCCTCCCAGTCGAGGAGCATTTTTTTTCCATAGCGGTCGAGTGCCTCAAGCTTTACCGCCCTGCTTCTGGTCACTTTTCCCCGGAGGTTGTCGACGGACAGACACCCTTCCCATCCATAGCGGGTCTCCTTCGACATATATTTGAAAACCGGGTTGACCAGAACCAGAAGGCCGATGGAGGGTGCATCGGGATAACGCTCGTTTTCAATGGACTCGACGACGACGACCTGTTTCGAGACATGAACCTGGGGAGCCGCAAGCCCAAGACCGTCACCATCCCTCATCGTATCGACAAGATCATCGACAAAGCTCTGGAAAGCGGGTGTTTCTATCTCCGACAGCGGAACTGCCTCCGCGATCTTTCGAAGGACTGGATTTCCCATGCGGGCAATTTTCAAGAGGGCCATTAAAATTCGACTCCTTTCTGGGCCATGATCCCTTTTTCATAGGGATGTTTGATGGCCTTCATCTCGGTGACCAGATCCGCCCGTTCAATCAGCTTTGGATGGGCATTTCGTCCGGTCATGACAAGGTGAAGGTCTGCGGGCTTTTCATCGATCAGGGCATCGACCTGCTCCATATCGATATAATGGTAACGCATGGCAATATTGATTTCATCGAGAATCACCATATGGTATTTCCCGGAAAGAATTTCATCCCTGACCCACGCAAAGGCCTTTTGCGCCACCTCCCGGTCGCGGACAGGGTCCTTGGTTTCCCATGTGAATCCCTCACCCATCTGTTTGATGGTGAGAATGCCTTCAAATCGCTTGATGGCATCAAGTTCTCCATAATGCCAGGATCCCTTGATGAACTGCGCGATCAAAACAGGCATCCCGTATCCTGCGGCCCGAAAGGCCATTCCGAGCGCCGCGGTGGTTTTTCCCTTGCCGTCTCCTGTATGAACAATGACCAATCCCTTTTTCGGGGCCTCGTCCGTCATAGGGTCTTCGACTTTGTCAGCCGGTCTCCGGTATGGATATTGTATTTTTTCTGGTAACCACGCGGCGTGACCATCTTTCCGGCGATGATTCTGGTCTGGGAGTTTCCCACCAGGATAGTGGTGAGCATGCCGATGGGATGGGTGAGCATATCCGAAAGGGTCGATATGACAATGTTTTCCCCTTCCCTCATGGCACTTTTGACAATTCCCACGGGTGTGTTGTGATCGCGGACTTCCATCATGATTTCCCGCGCCTCTTCGATTTGACGCACACGCTTTGAGGATTTCGGGTTATAAAGAGCAATGACGAAGTCCGCTTCAGCGGCAGCTTTCAGGCGCTTTGTGATCACTTCCCATGGGGTGAGAAGATCCGAGAGACTGATCGAGGCAAAGTCATGCATCAGTGGAGCTCCCAGGATCGAGGCGCAAGCCGAAAGGGCGGTCACCCCCGGTATGACTTCGACATCGATTTCGGATCCGGTGTAACCGCGGTCGGCCAGAACCTCGTAAGCCAGCCCGGCCATTCCATAGATTCCGACATCGCCGCTTGAGACAAGAGCCACTGTCTTTCCGGAGAAGGCGAGGTCGACCGCCTGGGAGGCCCGTTCGATTTCTTCCGTCATGCCGGTCTGGATGATGGTCTTGTTCTGGATCAATGGTCTGACGAGGTCGATATAGGTACGATAGCCGATGATGATCTCGGCGTGTTCGATCGCCCATCTGGCGCGATGGGTCAGATGTTCTTCCGATCCCGGTCCGAAGCCCACGAGCAGGAGGCTTCCCCGCTTTTCTCCGGGGGTATTGGGTGCGTTATTGGCCATGATATGATCTTTTCCTTCCTGGAATGCGTATGGAGTTTCCGTGGAGAATGATATGTCGCTGTTTCTTCATCATCAAGGAGAAATCGGCATGGTGCGGGCAGACTGTACTCCCAAACCATGATAAAGCCCGGGCGGTGTCTACATCAACTGTCCTTCCGATATTGCCCTGAACCTGTAACCTCGCGGAGCGGACGGTGTGGCAGGAATTCTGGTTGTCGTTTCTTCCCCTTTTTGTGGCCATTGATCCTCCGGGGATTCTTCCCCTGTTTATTGGCCTTACCGGGGAGATGGATCCCGGACAGAGAAAGCAGATCGCAAGAACAGCGGTTCTGACCGCGTTCATGGCGAGCGTCCTTTTTGCTGTGGCCGGAAAAATTCTTCTGGATTTTCTGGGTCTCTCCATCTGGGACTTTTCGATTTCCGGAGGAATCCTTCTCCTGGTCCTTTCGATTTCGGATTTGCTCAAGAGCCAGGATCAGTCGTCGGGTTCCACCCTGTCCCCCGCCCGGACTCTGCCCAAGTCCTGGGGAGCGGTTCCCATGGGGATTCCCCTGATTGCCGGTCCGGCAGTGCTCACCTCGTCTTTGATCCTCGCCAAAAGCCATGGAATATTTCTGGTTGTCGGTGCGCTCTTTTTCAATATGGCGATCCTGTATCCGCTTCTGGCCATGTCCGACCTGATCAATAAAAAAATTGGCGTGACCTCGTCAGCGGTGGCGGGAAAGATCTTCTCGCTTCTCCTTGCGGCAATTGCCGTTCGACTCATTCACTTCGGAATCCTGGGCCTGATCAGGACGACACCGTTCTCCTGAACTTGTTCGAACCGCTTCATTTCTGCTCGAAATTATCCACCAGAAAAGTGGGTCAGGTTCCTGCTTCGCAGAGGGCCTTGTTGCGCC
>JAKBTA010000006.1 GCA_021844645.1 Nitrospirota bacterium | reverse complement strand
CTTAAAAATGGACTCAAAGAACTTACCCTTGACGAAATGAACTTTGATTCAAAAAATGAGGAAGGTGGCGCGCATATCATCCACTCCCGCAGACTCCAGGAAGGAGACGCTGTGCCTTTTCCGTTGAAATAATCCCGGGAGGTGTTGTCCGGGCAGATTGACATGTTGTCAACAGGAGTAAAAGCAAGACCGGAAGAAATGCAAGCGGGCGAACTGCGGGAGAGGTTTTCAAGTCGATCCCTTCCAAAAAGAGGTTTGTCCAGCACTTTTGGATGGTGTCATGTTCATTTTTTCTGGTCAAGCAAAAAGGCGCCGGAAAACTCCCCGACGCCTTTCTCTTGAAAAGGGGCAGATGGGACGTTTGTTCTAGAAACTGAATCCAGCAGTGATCGGTACATAAAAAGAGCCATTTTGTCCTTGAGAGTACTGAGGGGCAAACTGGGGAAGATAGGCGACCTTGGCTTCGACAAAGAAGTAGGCGAAGTTGATCCCGATTCCGGCATCCCCGTAGCTTGACCAGCCATGTGAGAGCTCTGTACCGCCAAATGCTGATGCACCGGTCACCAGTTCCTGGTAAGCCCCGCCCGCATCGACGACCGCATAAAGGAAGTGTTCAGGGTCTCCGAGCAGATTGAATTCAAGCCCGGCTGTGATGGGCGCCGACTTGATCGAGTCGCTTGCAAAGAGTCCCGTCTGATTTCCCTGAAACATGTTTCCCTGGGCCATCATCCTGAATGCGATATTGTCAGTCATCCAGTAAGCGAAGCCAATGCCGGCTCCATAACCATTTTCAAAGCTCTTTGCAAAGGTCTGATTGGGACCGGTGGGGTTTGTGGGAAGGTTTGATGAATCCAGCGCGGTGAAGTCATAGTTTCCGAAAATCATCAGGTTCAACTGCCCATTGGCGGCAACCGCAGAAAACGCTTTTGTCGGGGAAAAAACTCCAAAGAGAGCGATCCCGGCAAAAAACAGGGCAGAAAAGATTTTGATGACGTGTGACATTGTTTTTTTCTTCATGGCGGATTCCTTTTTATTCAGGCTCTTGACCGCCTGAAAAATAAATTTGTTTTTTGATTGCTCCAAAGCATGGGCCTCGGGGCAATTCTTTCCTCGTTACGTCCCTCTTATCGGAGAGTTCGTTTGAAATCTTGAGTCCGGAAGATTCTTTCCTGTGTTCAATCAGCGATCTTGTTTTCCGTTTTTTCAACCCTGAGAACAAGGTCATGGGCAAGCTTGATCGCTTCGGTCATGGATCCCGGGTTGGCGATCCCTTTTCCGACGATATCATAGGCTGTGCCATGGTCGACTGAAGTCCTGATGATCGGAATCCCGACGGTAACATTGATCCCCTGTCCGAAGGAGAGCATTTTGAGAGGGATGAGACCCTGGTCATGATATTGGGAGACGACGATTGAGTAACGGCCTTGGGCCGCCTTTGCAAAAAGGGTATCCGCAGGAATGGGGCCATCCACTTCGATCCCTTCGGAACGGGCTTCGAGGATGGCAGGAAAAATGCTTGTCGCCTCCTCGTCTCCGAAGAGTGAAGCCTCTCCTGCATGGGGGTTGAGCGCAGCAACCGCTATCTTCGGTCTTTCAAGGCCCAGGTATTCGGTGGCCTGTTTTGCAAGCCGAATCGTTTCAAGAACTCGGGCTTTTGTGATCTTTGATGCAATATCCCTGAACGGAATATGCGTTGTGACGAGGATAACCCGGAGCGGACCGCCAACGAGCATCATCCCGTAATGTTCGGTATTGGTCAGTGCCGCGATCAGCTCTGTGTGTCCGGGATATTGATATCCGGCGGCATGGAGCATTTTTTTGTTCAGAGGGGCAGTGACAATGCCTGCGACCTTTCGCGCCATGGAAAGCTCGACTCCATGTCTAACGCAGGCATAGGACCATCTTCCGGCCATGAGCCGGTTTGACTCCGTGAGGACGGACTCAAGCGGCTTGTCGAGAGTTGGGACAAGTACGTCCATGACTCCAGGGTCTTTTGAAAACGCATCGGTTTCGTTTATCGTACGGACGACGAGTGAAGGTTCGTAGCGGCGGGCGACATCCTTCATGACCTCAGGATCTCCAATGACAATCCGTTGGATCTTCTGGATCTCCGTGTTCAACCAGGACTTGACGATGACCTCAGGTCCAATCCCGCCGGGATCTCCCATGGTGATCGCAAGCGGTTTTTTGGAATCAGTGAGAATGTGGACTGACATTATTGGTCTCCTCTGTTTTTGATGGTTCTATGTGGACAATGACCTCCACAACCGCGGGATGTTTCTCCCTGATGCGACTCTCAACCAGATGGGCTATCCCATGGGCCTGCGAGACGGAAAGGGATCCGTCCACGCCAACGGTCATGTCCATGGTGATATGGGATGATGATCCTCTGGACCTGGTCTGGTAACAGCTTTGGACTCCCGGCGTTGAGAGTGCGATTTCTGTGATTTCCTGTGGGTCCAGGGGGGAGTGGTCCGAAAGAATTTTTGTCCCTTCCATCATCAGTTCCCACCCTGAATGTGCAATAAGGATCGCAATGGCGAGTCCTGCAATTTCATCGATGACCGGATATCCGAATCCTGCCGCCACCAACCCTACAAGCACCGAAAATGAAGAAAGAATATCGGACTGAAAATGCATGGCATCTGAATGGACAAGGGCGTTTCCCGTTTTTCGATAAACGACCTTTTCAAGATTCATTGTGACTGTCTGTATTGCCATGGCAAAAAGCATAATGGCGTAGGAGCCGGCAGTGACAGTTGGTGTGATCTGGCTGTGGAACTGATCGTATGTTCTTGAGAGAACCTCATAGCCTGTGAAAAGAAGAAGCCCGCTTACGCCAAGCTGTGCCAGGGCTTCAAAGCGGATATGGCCATAGGGGTGGTCCCTGTCTGGTGGCTTTTGCGCAACGAGAAGGGCTGCGAGGCAAAGGATTCCGGAGACTGAATCCAGAAGGGCATGATATCCATCTGCCAGCATGGATACCGAATGAATCCTGTGGCTCCAGGTGATCTTTGCCAGCGCGAGAAAAATATTGGTTGACAGGGAAAGCGTCATGACACCTGTTGGTGTCATGATACTCCTCCCAATTTTCGGAAACATCAAATGGTCCTTTTCCGTAACGCCTCTCCTGTATAGGATTTCCTGTTTTTCTGGACCTCCTCCGGAGAGCCGGTCGTAACAATTTCCCCACCCCTGTCGCCACCTTCTGGGCCCAGATCAATCAGATGGTCCGCCCACCGTATGACATCGATGTTATGTTCGATGATGATGACTGTATTTCCCTGCTCGACAAGTGTGTGAAGTGTATCCATCAATTTCTGGATATCGGCAAAGTGTAGGCCGGTAGTGGGTTCATCCAGGATATAAAGGGTCTTTCCTGTTGATCTTCTGGAGAGTTCCTTGGACAGCTTGATTCGTTGTGCTTCTCCTCCGGAGAGGGTCGTTGCGGCCTGACCGAGGTGGATGTAGTCCAGGCCGACATCCCGAAGTGTCAACAGTTTTGAACGGACAACCGGAACCGGTGCGAAAAACTCGAGGGCCTCCTCTACAGTCATGGAGAGAATTTCCGAAATGTTTTTTCCGTGGTAAAGAATCTCCAGTGTTTCCCTGTTGTATCGAAGACCGTTGCACTGGTCGCATGTGACATAGACATCCGGGAGGAAATGCATCTCGATCTTCAGGACTCCGTCGCCCTGGCATGCCTCACAGCGGCCTCCCTTTACGTTGAAGCTGAAGCGGCCTTGCTCATAGCCCCTGGCCCGTGATTCTGGAACCTGGGAGAAAAGATCCCTGATGGGGGTAAAGACTCCGGTATATGTGGCCGGATTCGAACGGGGAGTCCGGCCGATAGGACTCTGGTCGATGTTAACGACCTTGTCGATCTTGTCCACGCCACGCAGTTCCCGGCACTTTCCCGGTTTTTCCCTTCCCTGGGAGAAGACCTTTGCCAGTCGCTTGTAAAGGATATCAATGACCAGAGTGCTTTTGCCCGACCCTGAGACTCCGGTGACGACTGTCAGCATCCCGAGAGGAAAGTGGGCATCAATATTCCTGAGATTGTGTTCTGAAGCCCCAATGATGGAAAGCCACTCTGAAGGCTTCTGGTGGTTTTGCTTGCGCTCAATTCTTTTCCGTCCGGACAGGTAGTCTCCTGTCAAGGATTTCGGGTCATTGCGAATTTCCTCCGGAGTGCCGTGGGAGAGGACCTCTCCTCCCATGCGACCTGCACCCGGTCCCATGTCAACAACATCATCGGCGAGCAGGATGGTTTCTTCATCATGTTCTACGACAATGACCGTGTTTCCTATGTCCCTTAGATGAAGAAGCGTTTTCAGAAGTTTCTGGTTATCCCTTGGGTGAAGTCCGATGGAGGGCTCATCGAGAATATAGAGTACCCCTGTGAGGCCGGATCCGATCTGTGTTGCCAGCCGGATCCTCTGTGATTCTCCTCCGGAGAGTGTTCCTGCGCTTCGCGATAAGGTCAGGTACTCAAGACCGACCTCCCGGAGAAAATTGAGACGTGAGCGGATTTCTTTCAAAATCCTTTCGGAGATGGTTTTTTCTTTTTCAGAAAGAGACATCTGGTCAATAAAGCATGATGCCTGATGAATGGTCATATTGGAAAAGTCCCGGATCGAAAGCCCTGATACCAGAACAGCAAGGGCTTCGGGGTTCAGGCGGGCTCCTCCGCAGCTGTCGCAATCTTTTTCGGACATGACGCTTTCAAGCTCGGATTTTGCCCATATGGAGATGTTCCCCTTCTGGTAAAGGTCCTGCAGAAAGCCGAGAAGGCCTGCAAAGCGGATGCCTTGCGGTGATCCCTTCTCAGGAGATGTTCCATGAAAAATCATGTCGATTTCTGATGCAGGGAGCTTTCCGAACGGGGTAAACCGGGATATTCCCGAGAGCTCAAGGAATTTCATGAAGCGGTTTCTGATATCGGAAAATGCACGGTGTTCAAGTATCTTGATGGCCGTTTCTGCAATGGAAAGGTCCGGGTAGGGAACAAGAAGTGTCGGGTCGACTTCGAGAAGGACTCCGAGACCCGAGCATTTGGAACAGGCCCCGTAGGGGGAGTTGAAGGAGAAGAGCCGGGGCGTGATTTCCGGAAGGCTGATGTTGCAAGTTGTGCAGGCCTGGCGCTCGGACAGGATGACATCTGTTTTTTGGTCGGGACGATGGACGATGACCATCCCTCCACCATGAGTCAGTCCTGTCTCGATACTTTCGGCGAGCCTTTGACGAACTCCATCCCTCAGGGAGATCCGGTCAATGACGATTTCAATCCGGTGCGTTTTTTTTCGGTCGATTTCGGTGATTTCTTCGATAGGCATGATGACGCCATCAAGACGTATCCGGGTAAAACCTTCTTTCAGGATCCTTGCAATTTCTTTTCTGTACTCCCCTTTCCTGTCTGAAACGGTCGGGGCGAGAATGACCAGTTTTTCTCCCTCGGGTCCCTCCATCAACCCATTGACCATCTGGGTTACGGTCTGTGGGCTGACTGACTGTCCGCATGAGGGGCAATGGGGATGGCCGATACGGGCAAACAGGAGTCTCAGATAGTCATGAATCTCTGTGACCGTTCCCACAGTCGACCTTGGATTTTTTGATGTGACTTTCTGGTCGATGGCGATTGCTGGAGAAAGGCCGTCAATGCTGTCGACATCAGGCTTGTCCATCATTTCCAGAAACTGTCTGGCATAGGCAGATAAAGATTCTACATAGCGTCTTTGTCCTTCGGCATAAAGGGTATCAAAGGCGAGAGAGCTTTTTCCTGAACCTGAAAGGCCTGTAATCACCACCAGCTTGTTTCTGGGAAGAGAAATGTCCAGATTCTTCAGGTTGTGCTGCCGTGCTCCCTTGATAACGATGGAGTCCATCGGGGAAACATTCCGGGGTGATTGGGCGGGTGATGGAGAAGTCTTTCTTTGTGCCATCAGTTTGGTCCTTCAGGGCTTTGTGCGATAGTTGTTCCAGGCGGGACTTTCAGTACGAACGCATTGCCGGGCAGCGTTTCAAGTGTCTTTATTCCGGTCAGCCGGATCGAGAGAATAACCCCGTTGACCTCCATGAAGACAATTTTTTCCGGGAGCCAGGTTTTAGGGTCGATGGAGATCCTTGCAAGGGCAAGATGCCTGTCCGCTTCTTTGGGAACCAGGGAGATCGTCTTTCCGGAACCAGTTCCTTTCCGGTTTTCCGGGCGTATATAAAAATACCGGTCGAGCTGTCCGATCTTTTCAAGGAGAAGAGCCGGCGTTTCCGGAATCGTCCGGCTTTTGAGCGTTTTATTGACCAGCTGAGTGTTCTGTGGAATATAGAAGGACATGTGGTTTCCCAGGAGAAGCAGAACCTGCCCCTTGGGATTGATATAGTGGAGGATCATTTTTCCACCCTGTCCGAAGATCAGCGATCCTTCCGAGCGAATCTCCCCGCTGTTCGGAGGGGAAAGTTTTTGGGTGAAACTTGCCATGAATCCCGGGTGTTCCTTGACCGAGAATGACATCTTTTTTAACATTTCCTGAGGAGAAATCGTGCCTGCTTCAGCGGAGCCCGCTGAAAAAAGAAAAAGAAAAGCCAGGAAAAGCCGGCATGAGATGGTCTTTCTGCAGGACCTTCCCGTCGGGGCAATCCATCCGGCATCAATCTTCCTGTTCATGGTTTCTGTTTCCTTTCAAAAGAGGTCGCGGTTTGCTGCCATCTTGTTTCCCGATCAGTCCTTCCGATTCCATCCGTTCAATAATGCGGGCTGCACGGTTATATCCGATCCTGAGGTGCCGCTGAATCAGGGATGTCGATGCTTTTCCCTGCCGGCGAACAATGGCGACTGCTTCTTCATAGAGGCCATCATTTGAGTCGGCAGAGTCATCATCATCAATGGATCCATATTTGGACTCCTGGTCTCCGGGTATTTCGGAAAGAGTCAACCTTTCCATGATATCGCCAAGGCTGCTGTCTGTTCCAGTAGAGGCTCTTGGAGATTCTTTCCAGAAGGATACGAGCCTTGAGAGCTCCGATTCGGAGATAAAAGCCCCATGAAGTCTTCTCAGTGCGTCTGTTCCGGGCGGGCGCATCAGCATATCACCGGCACCCAGCAGACTTTCCGCCCCACCCTGGTCGAGGATAACGCGGGAATCGATCTGGCTTGTGACCTGAAATGCAATCTTTGTGGGAATGTTTGCCTTGATCAGGCCTGTCAGGACCGCAACTGATGGCCTCTGCGTTGCAAGGACCAGGTGTATTCCTGCCGCCCTCGCCATCTGGGCCAGACGGATAATGGGGGGCTCAACATCTTTTTTCAGGCTCAGCATCAAGTCGGCAAGCTCGTCGATCAGGACTACGATAAATGGAAACCAGTCTTTTTCCGGCACAGCCTTTCTGTATTCTCCGATGTTTCTGACTCCGGTGTTTTTCATGAGCTCGTACCGACGGATCATCTCGTCTGCCAGAATCCGCAATTTCGAGGCGGCAATTTTGGGGTCTGTGATAACCGGGCCCAGAAGATGCGGAATTCCTTCATAGGGGGCGAACTCGAGCCTTTTGGGGTCTATCATGATGAACCTGACATCTTCCGGTCTTGCGCTCATGAGAATGCTTGCTATCAGAACATTCATGCATACGGATTTTCCCGTCCCGGTCGCACCGGCAATCAACAGGTGGGGCATTCTGGCAAGATCGACGGCGTAGGGGTCGCCATTGATCGTTTTTCCGATGGCGAGAGAAAGAGGGGAGGAAATAGAACGAAAACTTGGACTCGAAAGAATTTCCCTGAATGTGACCAGTTGCCGGACCGGATTGGGGACTTCGAGACCAATCGTGGATTTTCCCGGAATGGGGACATGCAGGTTAACTTGTGGAGCTTTCAGGGCCATGGCAATTTCGCTGGTCAGGCTTGTCACCCGGCTGACCTTTGTCCCCGGAGCAGGAAGAAACTCAAAAAGTGTCACGACGGGGCCCGGCTGTGATCCGACCATCTTTCCGGGGACACCATAGGTCCTGAAAAGGTCGCCAAGAGTTTTTTCCGTTTCACGTATCTGGGACTGAGGCATGACCTCCTTTGCGCTTCCTGTTGGATCGAGGAGATCTGCTGTCGGGAGCAGGGATTGACTGGAGTCGGTGTTTGCCGGTGTCGGGATGGCGGGTTTTTTTGGAGCTGGAGCCGTTTTTGGCTTCTGCTCCTGGGCAGTTTCCCTGATAGAGGGAGAAAAGGGTGTTTCTTCCGGATTGTCCTGTGGGCGTTCTTCTTTGACAACAACATATTGGGGATCCGTGTCCCTGACGAGAAATGACCTGATCCTGTCTCTTTTCTGTCTGAGCCAATCGGTGATCGATGTCCCTTTTTTGCTGCCGATAAAGGATACGACGGGGGCCAGGAGAAACAGGAGCGATGTCAGGAGAACTCCCCCCAGGATGAGCAGCGATCCCGCTTTGTTGAGTCTGGAAAGAGAAAAATTGAGAATCTTCTGGCCGATTTCCCCCCCGGGTCTATAGGGAGCAATAAGATTTTCCGGAAATATCATGCAAAGAAGAGGCGGAAGGGAGATTGTGAGGAGGATCCAGCCCATGATAGACCAGGGGGGATGGGGCTTTTCCTGGCGGTGGAAGAAGGAGATGCTCCACAGGAGCACCGGGGCAAGAATGGCCGATAGTCCGAGGGACTCGTAAAGGACTGCGGCAATACTTGCTCCCCAGAAGCCCATTGTATTTTGGGGGACCTTGAGGCTCGAGACCGTCAGGATGGACGGGTCACTGCTGTTTGCCGTGGCAAGGGCGAGCAAGAGAAACAATGTGAGCGTCCAGAGGAAGACCTGCTGGGCCCTTCTCAGAAGGTTCTTCTGATGGTGTGTCTCCGCGGGGGAGGGCTTTTCCTGCTGCCTGTCCTCGCTCAATCTTTGTCATCCGCTGCGGTTGTTTTGTTGATCATTTTTACATCTCGAGAATGATCGGAATGATGACTGGGTCCCGTTCGAAGTTCTTTTTGAAATATTTTCTCAGGCTGTTATGGATCATTGTCTTGAGCGCCGACGATTCTTTCCGGATTTCAGGGTCCGACGAGTTGATGGCAATTTCAACGTGAGCCTTGATCAGGGCTGTCAGTTCGAGCGAGAGGTCAGAAAGGACGACTCCCCTTGTTGTGACTTCGGGGCCCATGACCATATCACCAGTCTGCTGGGACAAAGCGACTATCACTGTGACGATTCCATCCGATCCCAGTCTCTGTCTGTCTCTTATGACGACTTCTTCGACATCTCCGACTCCTTTTCCGTCAACAAAGGTCCTGCCGCTGGGGATTTTCTGGAGAACCTCCGCATGATTCGGATCAAGCTCGAGTACGTCGCCGTTCTCGATGACAAACACATGTTCCTGAGGAACACCGGTAGAGACAGCCGTTTTTGCATGCCTTGAAAGCATGCGGTATTCCCCATGCATCGGGACAAAGAACTTTGGCTTAAGCATCCGGATCATCATCTTTTGATCTTCCTGGCTTGCATGGCCGGAAACATGAATTTCTGAAACACGCTGATAATGGACGATGGCACCCTTTCTGGAGAGGAAATTGATGATTTTGCCAATCGCCCTTTCATTTCCGGGGATCACCCTGGCGGACAGCAGAATCGTGTCGTTTGCACCGATGGCGATGTGTTTGTGGTCACCAAGAGCCATCCGGAAAAGGGCACTCATCGGCTCACCCTGGCTGCCGGTGGTAATGATTGTCACCTCTCCCGGAGGGAGAAGTGCCGCCTGATCGAGCTTGATGACTTTGTCGGGAGGAATGTGGAGGTATCCAAGCTCTGTGGCAATCTTGTAATTGGTCTCCATCGACCGTCCGGTAAATGCGATTTTTCTTCCCAGACGGATCGAGACATCAGCGACTTGCTGCAACCTGTGGATGTTGGAGGAAAAAGTGGCAACGATGACTCTTCCTGGTGCCATTGAGATCAGCTGATGCAATGGATCTGTCACAAGCGCTTCCGAGAGGGACAGGCCGGACTTTTCTGAATTGGTGCTGTCACTCATGAGGCAGAGGATGCCCTGGTCACCCAGAGCACAGAAGCGGTGCATGTCGAAGTGTTCTCCGTCAATTGGAGTCAGGTCAACCTTGAAGTCGCCGGTGTGAAGGATCGTTCCTGCATCGGTCGTGATCGCAAAAGAGACGCCGTCTGCGATGGAGTGGGTGATTCTGATCGGTTCTATGGAAAAGGGCCCCATCGTGCAAGCTTCCCGCGGTCTTAAGGTTACAAGCTTTGTCTCTGTGATGTTTTTGTGCTGCTTGAGCTTGCCCTCGAGCAGTCCCAGCGTGAGGGCTGTTCCAAAAACGGGAACATTGAACTCCCGCAGAAAATAGGGAACAGCACCGATGTGGTCCTCATGTCCGTGCGTCAGGAAAAGAGCGAGGACTTTCTTGCGATTTTCCTTGAGGTAGGAAAAGTCGGGAATGATCAGGTCTATACCAAGAAGGTCATCTTCCGGGAAGAGGACCCCGCAGTCGACAACGATGATCCCTTCGGATGTCTCGTAGGCGGTCATGTTCATTCCGATTTCACCGATCCCGCCTAACGGGATGATGCGAACTTTTCCGGGTAAAACAGGCTCAGGGGGAGCGGGGGGCTGGGTATCTGTGTTCACTGTGTCAGTTTCTCCTTAAGATCTTTATGTGAAGTTTTGTTCCAGTCCTTTTTTGTGTATTTCTGTAGACAGGAGCAACAGTTCTTCCGGAAGCAATCGTTCAACCCTTTTCTCCGGGGGGATTCCCAATATGTTGAAAACTTCCTCGAAATAACCTTTTGGTATTTCCG
The DNA here is from genome assembly GCA_021844645.1 of Nitrospirota bacterium. The sequence continues at coordinate 22,762 of JAKBTA010000006.1, read as the reverse complement.
GAAAAGCCAGCCGGGCGGCATTCTGGAGCGTCCGCCTCCGATAGGAAAACAGTTTCCTTGACAAATTCAGGGCTTGTCTCGTTTGCTCTCTTTCCTGCTTGGTGTCGAATATTCTTGGCCGTATCACAACGACAGAGGAGTGAACCTTGGGTGCCGGGAAAAACGATCCGGGTTTCAGGTCCAGAACTTTTCTTGACGAAGCCGAAAGCGCCATTGCCACCGACAGATGACCGTAGTCATCGGAGCCGGGAGATGCAACGATCCTTCTGGCTACTTCACGCTGGAACATGAGAACCATTTCCAAGGGCGGCTTCGGACTCGACAAAAAACGGAAAAGCAACGGTACGGATATATTGTATGGGAGATTGGATACGATCCGGTAGCCCCCTCCGGAGAAAGGGGGTGAAAGATAGTCCTCTCCCTCTCCAAACGGGTATTCGAGTGCGTCGGTCTGGATAATCCGGACTCCCGGGCTGGATCCATACCGTTCGGTGAGGGCGGGAAGAAGGTCCTGGTCCTTTTCCAGAAGAACAAGATTGGATGTTTTGCTCAAAAGAGCCTTCGTGAGAATCCCTTTTCCGGGACCAATCTCAATCACTGGTGTTTCCCTTGGAATTCCAGGATCAAGAAAATCGGCAATTTTTTGAGCTATTGATGGATCGGTCAAAAAATTTTGCCCCAGACTTTTCCTGGCTCGGTGGGGCGGGGTCATCATCATCTTTTCCATGAGAGAATCAGGAGCTTCTCCAGATTTGAAATTTTGTTTTGACTAGTTGTTCGCATAGAATATCACAAGGGGATCCTTAGATGGTTCAATTTGGACTCAAGAAGACAGAAAAATCAACCGGAGGCGTATTGCGCCTATCCAGGAGAGGGTGTCATCGAATTCGATTCATTTGAAAAGCCTCCCTACCGGCAGGCGCTGATTCTTGTCAACCATGGCGAAGATGATATTCGATGGGCCTTTCGCTGGTTTGTCCTGGTCTCCATTTTGCTGCATGCTTCCCTGCTTCTTCTGGTGATCAAGGATCCTGCCCTTTTGAACAGGCTTGAAGATCTGATCGCTCCGCAAAAGCCACCGATGACAGAGGCAATGAGAAAAAAACTGGCAGAAGAAAGAAAGCCCGTCTTTGTGGATATTCTTGATCCGTCAAAAGTTCCTCAGTCTTCTCGGACCGTTGCGCCTCCACTTCCGAAGGGGCATTCTCTTTCGGGAAAACCCAACCACCATGATTCCAAAACGGTGCTGAGGCCCTCTTCAGCCCCTCCACCGAAGGTCGCAGAGCCCAAGCCAAAGATTGCGCCTTCGGAGCCGGAAAGGGAGGCTCCTCTGGCAAAGGATGAGCCGGGTCTTTCGCAGGTCAAAAAATCTGCAAGGCATGAACATCCGAACCACAATAAATCCAAGGAAACAGAAAAGCATCAGGAACGGATGGCCAAAACAGCTCCGGTCTCTCCCAGTGAAAAACCAGAGAAGCCGACGAAGATTGTCAGGAAGATTTCACCCAAGGACCTCAATAAAATTCTGTCACAGGAGTCTCTGGGAGACCCTTTTTCGAAGAACCTGAACCTTTCGAAAGACCTCTCTCCTGCGTATTCGGACAAGCCTGATCCGACAGACCGGATCATGGCCAATCTGGAGGACGAAACATATTCGAGTTATATAAAGCGGATCCAGGAACGATTTGAAACAATAGGGGAGTATCCGGAAGAGGCTGCTTCCCGGGGAATCACGGGAAGGGCCTTGGTCACCTTCCGGATCCTTGCCGACGGGACTCTTGACGGGGTTACTCTTTCGAAGAGTTCCGGGTCAGCCATCCTTGATGAGGAAGCACTGAGAATCGTTCGAGTGGCGTCCCCATACATTCCCCTTCCGACAGCCTTTCATAAAAAAGAGCTGACACTGACATGGGCTTTCATTTTTTATAACGGGGGATTCCATGTCATTCAGTAGCGCTTCGGGAATCCTTGCCTTGTCTGTTGCGGTTGTTTTGTCCTCCGTCCCTTTATCCTTCGCGGAGGTGACAGGGCAATCTTCGACGCCTGTGGATCCCATGGTCCGGGTCATCAGGGACCTGTCTTCGGGAAATGAGAAGAAAGCCAAGGAGGATATCGGGAGGATTTCATCTCCGGAGGTGAAGGGGCTGTCACGTCAACGACTCAGGCAATATGACCTTCTCGAAGAATACCTGAACCCTCCAGCCTCCTTGTCGGACGCGACAATCAGGAAAGTTCTGAGTCATGCGGGCAGAAATTCCGACCTGGTTTTCTGGAGAGCTTATCAGGGGCCGATGGGGAAAAAGTATTCGGGGCAACCCCTTTCCCGGCGGCTTAAGGCCATGTTTCCCAATTCGGATTATTTTCATCCGGAAGGGGGTGACGGTTCCCGATCAGCTCAGGCGTTATGGCGTCAGTCCCTCTCGGAGCTCCATCGTGGCCATCCGAAGCGAGCTCTCAGGATATGGAAAATCATCTATCGTGATCATCCGCTCTCTCCTGAAGCAGGGCTTTCCCTTCAGCGTCTGCCGCAAGGAACGCCGATGGGGGAGTTGTTGATAAAGCGATGGGCAACTCTTTCTTCCATGGGTGAGACTCAAACGGTTTTGACGGAAGCAACGGCGTATCTCGGAACAAACCCCTCATTCCCTTTCCGTGACCGGGCCATCCTCTTTGCCGTTTCGGGTCTTCTTTCCGAGTCGGGAAGGGATGAGGCCCTGTCTCTTATCGAAAAGGGCAAGGCAGTCAAAGGGCCAAAACTCCTGTCTTCCTTATGGTCGGCCGAATGTTCTGCAGAGAATTCGCGCAGGGCAAGACAGGACTGCATTCATCAATTCCTTTCCCGATACCCGCTCTCTATCGCGGCCCGATCCCTTGCCAATGCTTCCCTGCGCAATTCCATCGCCTCGGGCGAGGGAGTCTTTGATCCTCTCTGGTTGCCTCCCGGGCCAGTCCGTTCCCTGCCGTCGGGAGAGCTTTCGCTCTGGCTTTCGGGACTCTGGTTTTTTTCTCATGGAGACCTTGAGCGGACTCGGGATATATGGAATGAGCTTGACTCAAGACTTTCCGCGGAGGGGGATGATGTTCTTCTTCCCCGTGTCATTTATTTCCTGGGCAGGCTTGATGCACGAGAACATCATCTGGAAAGGGCTCAAAGGCGTTACCGAAGCGTTTTGAAGTCATGGCCTTCATCGGTTTATGCTTTATGGTCGAGTCTTGCATGTGGAGAAGATTGCGGAAGCCTTGCGGTTTCCTTCCACCATCCATCCCCTCAGGTGTCACATCTGACCCTCTCCCATCGTCAGAGGCTTTTGGCTCTGGTTCAGCTTGGTTTGTGGGGGGCTGCCTGGACCGACTACGTTGCCTATCGGGATCCTCTGATGACAGAAGAGCGCTTTCGTAGGTACGGTAGACTGGATCTTCTTCTTGACCCTGTGAGAAAACTTGTTTTGCTTAATGAACTCCTGGGCCGGAGCCGTCCTTCGGTCGCACTCTCCCGGACGGAGTCTTTGTCTCCATCGGTGATCGATGCTTTTGGTCGATCGGGCGTGCCTATTTCATGGGCTATTTCAATTGCCCGACAGGAGAGTCGCTTTGACCCGACGGTTCTTTCGATTGATGGTGCGATGGGTGTAATGCAGCTGATGCCAATGACGGCTCTCTCAACGCTCAGGCAAGCCTCCCCGGAACTTCTGGCAAAATCCCGCCTGAATCTTGGTTTGCTCCGGGGGGACTACATTAATGCTCTTGTAGGTGGTTTGTATCTGAAGAGGCTTTTCGATCATTTTCCGGACAATCCGGAACGTGCGGTTGCCTCCTACAATGCTGGCATGCACTCGATTGTTCGCTGGTCGGGTATTGCTCCGATGGATTGGGATTTTTTTATTGAAGGGATACCTTATACGGAAACCAGGCGATACGCGAGGGAGGTTCTCTGGAACCATGAGGTATTGCGGCGATCGCCCCGGCCGCTGTTTGTCTCGGGGAGATGACGAAGATGCTTTTCGGAGATCCGGCCGAGTGGGAGAATGCCCGGATTCTTCAGGAAGCGGTCAGTTCCCTGAAGATGCTTCTTGACTCTCAGACCAGGGAAATTCTGGCTCTTCGCCAGGAGATCCGGACTCTTGAGGGGGAAAGGTCAAGACTGATCCATCGTCTGAACCTTTGCCACAGGGAAAGGGTTTTTTTGAGGGATACGATGAAGAGAATTGAAAGTGCCCTGGAAGAGGCGCTTGGATCTTCAGATGAAAAGAGTCGCCCGGAAAGAAAAGGGACGTCATGAAATCCCCTCAAAAAAGTACAGTCTGCTATGTTCGTATCGGAGACAAGACAATCACGCTCAAGGGAGTCTACGATCTTGAGCAAATGACCGAGTCCGGTCGAATGATTGCTGCAAATGTTGAAAAGATTATTGCCGAAGAGGGTGCGGCCAATGAGAAACTGGAAGTTGTCGCTCTGATCCTTGCCATCGAGAAAAATTATGAGGTTCTGAGTAAAGAGAGGGAGCTTGCGCATCTGAAACAGGAAAACGATCGCTGGCGGAGTCTGTTCGAGACAACGGTCAAAAATCTTCTGGATATTCAGGCGTCCTCAAAGAAAGCACTTGTTGATCGGGGAAGACGGGGGTAGAATGGTGGTGTCCTGCTCTGTTCGAGGCGCGGTTTAATTTGTTACCTGTAAATCTTGAGAAATGGTGCGTCAGTGTTCATGGTGAGCATGCCCGGGATTTTCCGGGAAGCCTGAAATGGCCTACAGCACCAATCCTTATCCCCTAAGGTATCTCAAAGAAAACCGTAACGGCAGTAGCGGGGCATTTTCTGATTATCCAGGATCCTTGACTCCCGAGAATGTCCCAGTCTCCCTATTTTCCTTTCCCTGACAGGATAAAATTTCATGAAATCCCTATTTGGTGATGGTCCTGCATCCTTACCATTCGCAAGTCTTGCCGGCAGGCTATGGCCCGAATCGGTCGATGGCCCGAAGGGTTTTTTCGGCCAGGACTCGTCTCGGGAGGGAGTCCTCCTCCGCCATGTGCTGAAAACAGGATTTTTGCGCTCAATGGTTCTTTATGGACCGCCTGGTTGTGGAAAGTCAGCTTTTACCCGTCTTCTCTTCAAATTGCATGATATCCGTCAGACAACTCTTCGTGGATCTGAGACCTCCTCTTCTGAAATCCGGCAATCCATTGATCGGGCCAAAGGGGACCGGAAGGCAGGAGCACGTCATATTCTGGTTGTGGAAGAGATCGACAGGCTTGGGAAGACACAGCAGGATTTGCTGATCGCCCCTGTTGATGAGGGAGATGTCGTCCTGATCGGATTGTCAAATGAGAATCCATTGAGGACTTTTCTTCCGGCTTTGGCGTCAAGAGTTCTTTCAATACGATTCCATGCTCTTTCTCATCAGGAGATTGCCCGGATTCTGGATCGGGCTCTTTCTTTTCTTTCCGACCAGGCTGCTCTGCCGATCAGAATGGGTGATGGTGGACGAAAGATCCTGATCGAGCGTTCCGGGGGAGATGCGAGAAGGATGCTCGGCGCACTGGAGTGGGCTTTTGATATGGACCGCGCAGGTTCGTCGGGGAAGGAAATACTGATCAGGGAATCCTCCATTCTCGAGGGAATCGGGCAATCAGGAGGGCTCTATTTCGATCGAGAAAATCATTTTGACCTGATTTCTGCATTTATCAAATCGGTCAGGAACCATGATCCTGACGGGGCGCTTCACTGGCTTGCCCGGATGATCGAGTCGGGGGAGGACCCATTATATGTTTCCCGAAGGCTGATTATTCTTGCCGCAGAGGATATAGGCCTTGCCGATCCGTTTGCCCTGACACTGGCAACTTCATGTCTTTCTGCCGTTTCGGCTGTCGGGCTTCCGGAAGCACGTATCATCCTGTCCGAAACGACTATTTATCTTGCCATGTCTCCAAAGAGCAATTCCGCATATAAAGCGATTGACAGGGCAATCAACGCTGTAAGGGATGGTTTCCTTCCTCCGGTTCCCTCCCACTTCAAGGCTCAGCACCGGAACACGTATCTGTACCCCCCTGACCAGCCCGGGGGTGTTTCTCCCCAGAAATCGATTCCTCCGGGGACTTCTTTTTACCATGCCGGCCCGAATGGATGGGAAAGCCGTTTGATAAATGCAGGAGATGGAGAAGGTATGGGGGAAGAAAAAAATGATTTACCTCAACGAGATATCGGTCCAGAGACGCTATTGGATTAAAAAAATCATAGTTTGTAATGTTTTATAGTTTAAATGGTTTCACTTTTGCCTTCGATGTGATAGAATGCTCCTTTGGAATATTGTTTGATTTTATTTATCTTTTTTTTGAATATGGGAAAGTGATGTTTAAAACGGATTTGAAAAAGAATGCTGAGGTGGTCTCATGCTCACGGGCGTAATGATATTTTTGGGCGTCGGCCTCGCCTTGGGGGTCGGTGTTGTTTTGGGACGCTCTCTTGCCGAAAAGAATGTTGACGGGGTTGTTGCGGAGAAAAAACGGCTTGCTTCTGAAATCGAAGCGGAAGCTCTCCGGCGCAAGGAATCGATCATCAGAAGTGCCGAACTTGAAGCAAGAGAGTTAGCTTTCAAGGCAAAAGTTCAGTCAGAGGAGGAGGCCAACCAGAGAAGGCAGACCGATCTGGCGAGAGATCAGGCGCTCAAACTCCGGGAAGCCTCGATGGAGGAGCTTCAGAAAAGCCTCGATTCCCTGAAGCAGAAGCTTGAGAAGGATCTGGAAGGAATCAAGGCCCGGGAGCGTCTTGTCGCTTCGAGAGAGTCGTCTCTTGAGGAGATGATTTCTCTTGAACACAAGAAGCTTGAGGAGATATCCGGTCTTTCTCTTGAAGAGTCGAGGGAGCGTTTGTTGCGGGAAGCTGAGGATCTTATCCGGATGGATGTCTCACGTTCGGCCCAGAAGCTTGAGCGTGAGGCCAAGGAAAATGCCCAGCGAAAAAGCAGGGAGATTATGACCCATGCCATCCAGCGTTATGCGAATGACCATGTGGCAGAAGTCAGCGTATCGGTCGTTCCCATCGCATCGGAGGATGTAAAGGGACGAATTATTGGCCGTGAAGGTCGCAATATCAGGGCATTCCAGCTGGCGACGGGGGTAGACCTGATCATTGACGATACCCCGGACGCTATTATTATTTCCGGCTTCGACCCGTTGCGAAGGGAAGTCGCCAAGATCGCCCTGGAACGTCTTCTGGTCGATGGTCGGGTTCATCCTTCCAGGATAGAGGAAGTTGTCGATAAGGTCCGGAAAGAACTTGACCAGACATTGAAAGAAGAAGCCGAAAGGGTGGCTTTCTCTCTTGGGATTTCTGATATCCATCCTGAAATTCTGAAGCTTGTCGGAAAGCTGAAATTCCGGACAAGCTATGGTCAGAACAACCTTCTTCATGCACAGGAGGTGGCGAATCTGGCTTCAATGATGGCTTCTGAGCTTGGGATCGATGCGAAGCTGGCCAAGAGAGCGGCATTCCTTCACGATATCGGGAAGTCCCTGACCCATGAAAATGAAGGGACGCACCCCCAGCTGGGGGCTGAAGCGGCAAGAAAATATGGTGAATCTGAAGGGGTGATCAATGCGATCGCATCCCATCATGGAGATGTTGAGCCGTCCTGCCTTGAGTCTGTTCTGGTTGCTGCGGCCGATGCGATATCCGCAGCGCGCCCTGGTGCGAGACGGGAAAGTATGGATGCCTATCTGAAGCGTCTTGAGAAGCTTGAGGATATTGCCAATTCATTCAAGGGTGTGGAAAAAGCATATGCCATACAGGCAGGCAGGGAAATCCGGATCATTGTCAAACAGGATGAAATCAATGACGAGGATCTCTCAACCATATCAAGGGAGATCGCAAAGAAGATCGAATCAGAGCTGACTTACCCCGGGCAGATCCGAGTGACAGTGATCAGGGAGAGCCGGATCGTCGAATATGCCCGTTGATTTATCGACAGAGCCTCTTTCCTGGATCGTCGTTGTAGGGGATGTATTCGGCCGCCCGGGGCGGAGTGCGTTGTCCCTGGGACTTAAAAAAGTTACATCGGAGAGGAACATCGTCTTTACCGTTGTCAACGGCGAGAATCTTGCCGGTGGCAAGGGGTTGAACGAAAAGACCGTTTCCGAGTGTTTTGATATGGGTGTGTCGGCCATTACGACTGGAAACCATCTTTTTGATCAGAAGGGTGTGGTTGATCTGCTGCAAAAAGATGGACGAGTTCTCCGGCCTCTGAATTTTTCAAGACTTTGCCCCGGAGCCGGTTCAGGGATCTTCACTCTGGAGAGCGGGTTAAGGGTAGGTGTTATCAATCTGATCGGCAGGGTTTTCATGGCACCTTCTGACTGCCCTTTTAGTGCGGCAGATGAAGTGTTGGACGGATGGAAGTCCCAAGGCCTCTTTCCTGATCTGGTCCTGGTTGATTTTCATGGGGAAGCCAGCGGGGAAAAACGCGCGATGGGGTTCCATCTTGACGGAAGGGTGGATGCCCTCTATGGGACCCATACCCATGTTCAGACGAATGATCTGGAGCGGTTTCCGGGCGGTTCCTGGTATCTGACCGATGTCGGCCTTTCCGGCCCGCATTGGTCCGTTATCGGCGTTGAGCCGGAGATGGCTCTGTCAAAATACAGAACGCATGTCCCTGCACCTTTCAAGGTCGCTGACGGTGAGTTGTTGTTCTGTGCTCTTTTGCTGGGTGTTTCTGTTAAGCAGGGCAGATGGTCCATAGAAAAAGCCGAGCTTTTCCGGGAGGTTTTTCCAAAAGATGGCGATTGATCCAGGCCGTTTGAAAAACACGGGAATTCAGGATGTTTTTACCGTTTCGGAACTGACTCTTGCGGTCAAGGGAACGATTGAGTCCGCTTTCCCGGGTACGATTTTCCTGGAGGGGGAACTGTCTAACGTCAAGGTTGCCAGACCGTCCGGGCACGCCTACCTGACTTTGAAGGATGATCTCTCCCAGATAAAAGCTGTCTTCTTCAGAGGGGCAATGGAGTCCTCCCGTATTCTTCCCCAGGATGGACTGAAGGTTTTGGTTCGTGCCAGACTGACTGTTTATGAGGCTCGCGGCGATTACCAGCTGGTTATTCTCTCCATGGAAGCTTCCGGACTGGGCCGTTTCCACCTGGAATTTCGTCGGGTAAAGGAGTTGCTCGATTCGGAGGGGCTTCTTGCTCCCGGCAAAAAAAAGAGGATCCCTTCCTATCCGAGGAAGGTTGCTTTGCTAACCAGTCGTACGGGTTCGGTTCTATGGGATTTCATCAGAATCTCCGGGCAACGGAATCCATCCGTTCCAATTGTCATTGTCCCTGTTCGTGTTCAGGGAGCTGGTGTTCCCGAGGAGATGGTTGCGGCGTTACTGTCGGCACAGGCCATTCCCGGGGTTGATGTCATTGTGATGGCCAGAGGCGGTGGGTCTGTCGAGGATCTGTGGCCGTTTAACAGCGAACGCCTTGCAAGAGGGATCCTGTCGTCATCTGTTCCAATTGTGTCCGCCGTTGGCCACGAGACGGATATTACGATTGCGGATCTTGCGAGTGATCTTCGTGTTGCGACGCCGTCAGAAGCCGCAGAAAAAGTCATTCCTGACAATCGTCCTGCCTTGTCCAGGTTGAGCGTTCTGGATCTTCGGAGCAGAAGGGAAATGACGAGACTTTTTAGGGATATTCAAATCAAAAGAAAATTACTGGAAGATCAGCTCAATCGATTCCCTGACAGCCTTCTGGTCAGAGCCCGCTCTCTTGAAGGAATCTCAAGGAGGATGGGGGCTTCAATGGGAGACAGTCTTTTCGTTGCCAGGAAAAAACTTGATCGACAGTCAGAAGTCATGCGGAGCCTGGTTTCAGGTCAGAAAAATCTTCTTTCAGAAAAACTGTCGAAGTTGTCGTTTCGCCTCCGGAGCCCTTCTGAGGCAACGTTGCTGACGCACCGCATCCTTTCCCGCGCAGTATCGCGCCTTTCCCAATCCATGAACTCAAGAATGGGCATCCATACAGTCTGTCTTTCCAGTCTTGAAGAAAGACTTGCCCGTGTCATGACACTTTCCGCTTCCCGCCTTCGGGAGCGGCTGGGACATCTTGAGGGAAGTCTTTCCCAATTGGGACCCATGGGCGTTCTTCAAAAGGGGTACTCTCTATTGTTTCATCTCAATAATGGACACCTTGTCACCCAGTCTTCTCCTCCGAGAACGGGGGAAAGTCTTTCTGCGATAATGGAGGGCTACTCATTGACGCTCCGAGTCGAGCATGTGGCGGTCATTAACCCTGCTGAGCCAAGTATTCCCTGCGTTTTACCAAACAAATTATCTCTTTTGGAGGAGGACTCTGGTGGCTAGTCGCAAACCATCCCATGGAACCGACTCCTTTGAGAAAAAAATGGCCAGACTTGAGGAAATTGTGTCCTTGATGGAAGAGGGTGGTCTTCCTCTGGAAAAAGCGATCGCCCTCTTTGAAGAGGGTGTTGTACTGTCAAAGGACTGCCGGGGCGTTCTTGAAAATACGGAACGTCGCATTACTCTTCTGATGAAGGGAGATCTCGAGGTTCCCTTTGAGGATCAGATGCCGGTCAACAAAAACGAGGAGAGGGAAAACGGTGGTTGAGTCCGTAAAAAATAATGCAGAAAAAGAGATTGAGGCTTTTCTGGACCATGGCAAGGCCTTGATTGACTCTGCCTTGTCGTTATTGTTTCTTGACCCATGGGCCGGTCGTTTTGGCCGTTTGTCCGAGTCAATGAGGTATAGTCTTCTTGCCGGCGGAAAGCGGATTCGTCCAATTCTTGCCATGGCGGCGCTTTCTTCTGTAGGTCAGTCTCCGGAGCCTTTTGTCCCTCTTCTTCTTCCGCTTGAGCTGATTCATACCTATTCCTTGATTCATGATGATTTGCCGGCAATGGACAATGATGATCTGCGACGTGGAAAGCCTACCAACCATGTTGTATTTGGAGACGCAACCGCAATTCTGGCGGGAGACGCTCTCTTGACCTACGCCTTTACGATTTTGTCCGATCCCCGTTATGATGGACTCTCTCCTGAAAAAGTCCGCCTGGCAGTTGTTCGGGAGCTTGCCCATGGATCCGGGCTTTCCGGGATGGTTGGTGGACAGATGCTGGATATGGAAAGTGAAGGTCGGAAAATTTCTCTTGATGACCTGGAGTTTTTGCACAGGCACAAGACGGGAGCACTGATTCTTTCCTCTGTCAGGATTGGTGCGTTGCTTGGACAGGGGGGAGAGTCCGAAATGCGGTCTCTTGATCAATATGGTGAGGCCGTGGGTGTTGCTTTTCAGATTGCGGATGATCTCCTGGATGTCGAGGGAGATACTGCCACGCTTGGAAAGGCAGCCCAGAAAGATACTGACCACCTGAAAAATACATATCCTGGACTCCTGGGTATCGAGGGAGCCAAAAAAATGGCAAAAGAGAAGCTTGAAGCAGCTCTTGATGCTGTTTCCGGGTTAGGTGAAAAAGCCAATCATCTCAGAGGAATTGCACGATATATTATAGAGAGAAGGAATTGATGACTGACATCCTTAAAAGAATTCGTGAGCCTAAAGATATCAAAAAGCTCACAATGGAAGAAATGGGAGATCTTGCCCAGGAAATACGTCTCGAAATGATTCAGGTCATTTCCAAAATCGGAGGTCATTTTGGAGGCGGTCTTGGTGTTGTGGAACTGACGATCGCACTCCATCGCGTTTTTGATACGACTCAGGACAGGATTGTCTGGGATGTCGGACACCAGGCCTACCCCCACAAGATGCTGACGGGACGTCTTGAACAGTTGTCCACGATTCGCCAGTGGCAGGGGCTTGCCGGATTTCCAAAGAGGGAAGAAAGTCCGCATGATGCCTTTTCGGCCGGTCATGCAGGTACCGCTGTTTCTGTTGCCTTGGGTATGGCCGAAGCCAGGGATCTGATGGGGGACGACTACCGTGTGGTCTGCGTTGTGGGGGATGGTTCCCTGACGGCCGGTATGGCCATGGAAGGGTTGAACCAGTCGGGCCACAGGGACAAGGACCTTCTGATTATCCTGAATGATAACGAAATGTCGATTTCCGAAAATGTGGGTGCACTGTCCACGATGCTGGCGAGAATTACCTCTGACCCCAAATGGTCAGGTCTTCGGGAAAAAACGGAAGACGCGATGAAGGGGATTCCGGTTATCGGGACCCAGGTTGCAAAGTTTGCCCGTGCTGCCCATGACTCCATGGTTGGCATGATCTCCCAGCCGGGGATATGGTTTGAGGAAATGGGACTCCATTATGTTGGACCAATTGATGGACATGATCTCCCACTGCTTGTCGATACGCTGTCCAAATTGAGAAACCACCCAGGCGCGGTTTTGTTGCATGTGATTACGGTCAAGGGGAAGGGCTATGCTCCGGCAGAAAGCAATCCGGTCAAGTTTCACGGAGTGACTCCGTTTGATATCAAGACCGGGGAATTTATAAAAAAGCCTTCTTCGAAGCCAACGTATACAAAAGTGTTTTCTCAGACAATGATCGAGCTTGCAGAAGCTTTTCCCCGGCTCTTCGCGATAACGGCTGCAATGCCCGAGGGGACAGGGCTGTCTGATTTTTCCAAGATCCATCCTGATCGTTTCTGTGATGTGGGAATCGCGGAGCAGCATGCCGTTGCTTTGGCTGGCGGAATGGCCGCACAGGGCATAAAGCCGGTTGTGGCGATTTACTCGACCTTCCTTCAGAGAGCTTATGACCAGCTTGTCCATGATATATGTCTTCAGAATCTTCCTGTGTTTTTTGCGCTGGACAGGGGAGGGCTTGTCGGGGAGGATGGACCAACCCATCATGGAGTCTTTGACATTGCATACCTGAGACATATCCCCAATATGGTCCTGATGTCTCCAAAAGATGAAAATGAATTGCGGCACATGATGTATACCGCTCTCAACCATCAGGGGCCAATAGCCGTGCGCTACCCGAGAGGAGAAGGCGAGGGAGTTGTTCTTGACCAGTCGTTCAGGGAGATTCCCATTGGGAAGGCTGAGGTTCTCTCTGAAGGATCAGATGTGACTTTTCTGGCGTATGGTCAGATGGTTCCAGTGGCGGTCGAAGTGGCAAGGCAGCTCTCTCTTGAGGGACGATCCGTTGGAGTTGTCAATCTCCGATTTGCAAAGCCACTTGATGGAGAGGTGCTTGAAAAGCTGATCGCCCAAAAAAAGAGGCTCGTTTCGATCGAAGAAGGATCTCTGATCGGTGGTGTGGGAGCTGCCATTCTTGAGTGGGCTTCGGATCATGGAATGCTGTCTTCCACCAATCTGCTGCGTCTTGGAATCCTAGACGAATATGTCGAGCATGGAGGAATCAAGTTTTTGAGGGATCATGTTGGGTTGACTCCGGAAAGGATTTTGGAAAAAGTCAGGGCATGGATGTCCGGAGGAAATTGATTTCCTAAAAGCCAGGGGTATCATTGGGAGACATTAAACGGCTGGATGCCCTTGTTGTCCAGAAGGGTTGGGCGACCACCCGGGTGGCTGCTTCCTGTTTGATTGAAAGCGGTCGGGTTCGCGTCAGGGGCGTGGTTAAAAAGAAACCTTCTGATCAAGCAAGGTACGATGACCTGTCTTTAATGCCATTGGAGTCGGCTCCTCTCCCTTTTGTCGGTAGGGGTGGTGACAAGCTCCTTGGTGCCTTGGACTTTTTCGGGATTTCTGTTGCGGGCTGTTCTTACGTTGATCTCGGTGCATCAACTGGTGGATTCACGGACTGTTTGCTGAGAAAAGGCGCGGATCACGTTTTTGCTGTCGATGTCGGACGGGGGCAACTGGCATCTTCACTGCTGTCTGATCCAAGAGTACGTTGTATTGATGGTGTTAATGTCCGCAATCTCGGTTCATGGGTGCCATCTTCCCCTGCGGATGGTGTCGTTGCGGACCTGTCGTTTATCTCTCTGAGGAAAATCCTTCCGACCGTTGAGTACTTGTTGAGAGGTGGAGGTATTTTTCTCCCCCTTTTCAAACCCCAGTTTGAGGCTCCGCCTCGTCTGGTCGGGAGAGGTGGTATTGTCCGGGATCCTTTTTTACAGAGGAGTCTGATCTCCGAATTTTTCCTTTTTGCCTCAGAGTCAGGATGGAATGTCAAAGGGTGTTTTCCTTCTCTTGTTCAGGGGAAAAAAGGTAATCAGGAGTATCTCCTCTTCCTTTCCAGGAACTCTTCCCGATGAGGGGAAAATCTATTTAATCTCAATGGAAAGGCGTTTCCAGCATTGAAGCTAATTGTCGGAGGTGGAGCAGGGTTTATAGGCGGAGCCCTGTCGAGGGAACTTGCGTCATTGGGGATGGATGTTGTAGCGATTGATGATCTCAGAAGTGGCGTCCCGCCACTGCTGCTGCAAAAACGGTTGAGTTTTGAAAAGGCTGATCTTTCCCAGCCCAGGGTTCTTAAGCGTTTTAGTGATTCTAAGTCTCCTTCTGTCTATATTCATGTTGCCGGCCAGTCCGATCCGGCCATTTCACTCGAGTATCCTGAAAAAGACCTTGAACGAACAGTTATCCCTGTTATCCGACTAACGGAGGCAATCAGCGATCTTCCTCTCGAGTCAGTGATTCTCGTCAGTACAGGTGAGGTCCTTTCCGGGGATGATCCGGAGCCCAAGGATGAGAACTCCTCGGTCAACCCCCAAAATCCCTATGGCGCAACTCATCTTCTGGCGGAGCGCTACCTTCAGTACCGTCTGGGGGAGCAGGGGATTCCTTTTTCGATCGTGAGGCTTCCTCCTGTTTACGGTCCGGGTATGCGCCAGGCCTCGGAGGGAGGTTTTATTGCCAAGGCGGCAAGATTTGTCCTCGATGGTTATCCATACTGGTCGATGCGCCTTAAAAACAATGGGCTGAAATACAGAGACTACCTTTACATAGATGATGCGGTCAGTGCGATTTCTTCGATCCTTACCCAGAAGATCAGGGGGCTCATTCATGTTTCTGGTTATGAAGCAGGGACAGAGAGGGAGATTTTTACCCAGCTGCGACTTCTCTCAGGCCGGGATGTTCCCCTTGAGTATGAAGGGGGCTCTGATCCCGTTGCACTTAAAAGGGTTCTCTCCACAAACAGGGATACTTCTGAATGGGATTGGATGTCTGAGGTCAGTCTTTCAGAGGGGTTGTTGAAAACGCTGGATTATTTCAGGGGGCATTCAAAATGAATGCCGTTACAGTCTGGATTTCTCACCCAAACAGGGATGAGGCCTGTAGACTTGTGGAGTCTCTGGTTGAAGAAGGGGTTGCAGCCTGTGGGCATGTCTTTTCCCCGGGGGTATCCATCTATCGCTGGAAAGGAAAGATTGTCAGGGAGACTGAGGTGATGATCCTTCTGAAGACTTCAGAAGACTGTGGGGAAGATCTGATCTTGCAGGTCAAGAAGAAACATCCCTACGAGGTTCCTGAAATCATTTTCCAGTCCATAGATGGAGGGGGACCAGAGTACCTTGCATGGATATCTGAATCTGTTTTCCCCCCTGCATCTCCATCGCAGCCTTCCGGAGAAGAATAATGGCGAAGATGCCGAGAACTGTGACGATCACCATTCTTCCGGGACCTACCGAGAAATCCATTCAGTGGACTCTTCCCCGCTGGATGTTTCATCTTGTGATTGTCGGTTTTGTTCTTTTTCTGTTTGGAATTGGTGCGATGATTTTCTTTTATGTGGTGGAGGCTAAAAAGTTTGTTTTTTATCGAAACCTGATCATTGAGACTCAAACTCAAAAAATGCACCTTGATGATTACAGGAAGAAGCTTGAGCAATTGGAGGCGGAACTCTCCCAGGTCAATCTTCTTGATGGGCAGATATCAAAAATGACGGAAGGATCCAATACAGGATCTTCTTCCCGGAGCTCCAGCACCGAAAGTTCAGGAATCCCGGATCAGGAATCTTCTTCCGGAGATCTTCGCCGTTCACCTTCGGGTGGCAATGCTACCAACCTGAAAAATTCTGAAGAGACTTCAGTCTCGACCGGGAAAAAAACAAGCTGGAGCCACTTGGAAATCCAGGAGCAATGGCAGATGCCTCTTAAGGGTTGGGTGACATCTCCTTTCGGCTCCAGGAAAAGTCTTCTGGGAACAGGTGAAGAGTTTCATCCAGGGATCGACATTGCCCAGAAAGTTGGGGCTCTGGTTCAGGCCCCATCAGATGCTATGGTTGTTCAGACAGGATTTGCATCGGACTATGGCCGATTTGTCATGTTGTTCCACGGACAGGGATTAACCTCCATTTATGCTCATCTTGGAAAAATTGATGTTCATGAAGGGGAGATGATCCGGAGAGGGCATATCATTGGAACTGTTGGGCTTTCAGGAATGACAAATGGTCCTCATCTCCATTTTGAACTCAGAAAGTTCGGAAGGCCGATCGATCCTGTAGTGTTTCTCGCAAGTGAAATATCAGACTGAATGATTGCTGTTTCCATCTACCTTAGGAGCGATGATGTTTAAAGATTTGCTTTCTTCCATTTTTCCGACTCGAAACCAGAGGGAATTGAAACGGATATACCGTATTGTCGATTCAATCAATGCCCTTGAATCAAAGGTTTCAACAATGTCTGATGATGAACTTCGGGGCCAAAGCGATCTTTTTAAAAAGAGAATCTCTGCAGGCGAGACGACCGACGATCTTTTGCCGGAAGCGTTTGCTGTTGTCCGGGAAGCCGGAAAAAGGGTCTTTGGAATGCGCCATTTTGACTCCCAGCTGATTGGTGGCATCGTCCTCCATGAGGGCAAGATCGCAGAAATGAAGACAGGAGAAGGGAAAACGCTTGTTGCGACACTTCCGGTCTATCTGAATGCGCTGGAGGGGAAGGGTGTCCACGTCATTACGGTGAACGATTATCTTGCAAAAAGAGACTCAGAATGGATGGGGCATCTTTATCACTTCCTTGGGCTGACGACTGGAATCGTACAGCATGATCTTGAGGATGAAGCAAGAAAATCTGCCTATGCAGCGGATGTCACATATGGCACCAATAATGAGTTTGGGTTCGATTATCTCCGCGACAATATGAAGTATGATCTTGATGCATTTGTTCAGAGACAGCTTCACTATGCCATTGTGGATGAGGTGGACAGCATCCTGATCGACGAAGCTCGAACTCCTCTCATTATTTCCGGGCAGGCGGAGGAGTCCACCGACATGTATGTGAAGGTTGACCGGATTATGAAACATTTAAAAAGGGACCTTCACTTCAAGGTTGACGAGAAGCTTAAGTCCGCAACATTGACTGATGAAGGAAATAATGCCGTTGAGGAGCTATTGGGGATACACAATCTCTACGATGTCAACAACATCTCGTGGTTCCACCATGTTCTCCAGGCGTTGAAGGCTCACCATGTATATCGTCGGGATGTGGAATATGTGGTGAAGAATGGGGAAGTCATTATTGTGGATGAATTTACCGGCCGTCTCATGCCGGGAAGGCGATGGGGGGAGGGGCTGCATCAAGCGGTGGAGGCGAAGGAAAAAGTCTCGATCCAGATGGAAAATCAGACTCTGGCCACCGTTACCTTCCAGAATTTTTTCAGAATGTATGAAAAACTTTCCGGCATGACGGGAACGGCAGATACCGAAGCGACTGAGTTCCATAAGATCTATGGTCTTGACGTTGTCGTTGTCCCGACAAATCGAAAAATGATCCGACAGGATCTTCCTGACCAGATTTACCGAACAAATCGGGAAAAAAACAATGCTATTGTCGAGGATATTACTGCCAGGCACAAAACGGGCCAGCCTGTTCTTGTCGGGACGGTATCGATTGAGAAATCAGAACATCTTGCCTCTCTTCTCAGGGAAGCCAATATCCCTCACAATGTTCTCAATGCAAAATTTCACGAGCTGGAAGCTGAAATTGTTGCGCAGGCCGGACGTCTCGGAATGGTGACCATTGCGACAAACATGGCTGGTCGAGGTACCGATATCCTGTTGGGAGGAAATGCCGAGTTTTTACTGAAAGCCCGAGTGGCCGATCTTGAAAAATCCGGAAAGACGTTGACGGAAGACGAGATGAACGCACTGCATGAGTCCTTGGATAAAGACCTTCGCTCGGAAAAAGAAGCGGTTATGGCGGCAGGTGGTCTTCACATTATTGGAACGGAGCGCCATGAGAGCCGACGTATTGACAATCAGTTGAGAGGCCGTTCCGGTCGGCAGGGTGATCCAGGATCTTCCCGATTTTATTTGTCTCTTGAGGATGACCTTCTGAGGATATTCGGGGCGGAGCGCATAAAGGGGTTGATGGAGAAAATGGGGGTCGAGGAGGGTGTCCCTATTGAGCATGGTTTTGTCAGCAAAGCCATCGAGAATGCCCAGAAAAAAGTTGAAAACTACCATTTTGACATTCGAAAACAGCTTATTGAATACGATGATGTGATGAACCAGCAACGTTTGATCTTTTATGAGATGCGTAGAAAAACGCTTAAAGGCGAAGATCTTTCTGAGAGACTTTTTGAATGGTCTGAAACGGTGTTCGAAAAATTGCTCCTTGTCTTTGCTCCGGAAGATCAGTATCCGGAAACATGGGATTTGGTTGGCTTGTCTCAAGGCGTTGAGGAAAAAACAGGGTTGTCGATCGACCCGGAGTCCCTTCGTGATTTGGGAATCGATGCGCTGAAAGAAGCGCTTCTCGAAAAACATCGCGTTTTTCTTCAAGAAAAAGAAGCTCTTTTTGGATCTGAAGCTTTTTGGTCTATTGTGAGATATTTTATCCTCCAGAATCTGGATTCGCTCTGGAAAGAGCACCTCCTGAACATGGATCATCTCAAGGAGGGCATTGGCCTGAGGGGGTATGGACAGAAAGATCCTCTCGTTGAATACAGGAGGGAGGGTTTTGATCTTTTTGAGAGCTTTATCTCGAATGTGGAGGAATCCGTCGTTCTCCTTGTTGGGAGCGCCAGCAGGATGGAGGAGGATGTCAGCATTCCTGAATATCCTGATCTCGATAGCTTCCAGTATCTTCACCCGCTCGATGAGTCATCAGCTGGATATCCGGTGGCATCGTCCGGAGACACTGTCTCATTTGGGGCGCCTCCTCAAATGGAAGAAGGCTATCTTCCATGGGGAGCGCCAATGTCCGCCCCCGCTGAATCTGAGTTGCGAGATCCCAAAATTGGCCGTAACGACTTGTGCCCTTGTGGCAGTGGGAAAAAATATAAGAAGTGCCACGGGCAGTGAGACGGATGGCGGATTGTGAGTTTTTCTCCACAAAAGCGGGAATTTAACACTAAACAAGACCTTATCCAAGGCGTTAAGATGGCTGGACTATGCAAAGGGTATATCTCGGGCCAAAGGCGTGGTATATTTAACCTATGAATTGACAGATGCTGCGCCTTGCCCGTCCGGTCCTTTTTTTCCCAAAACGGTGCTTCAAATATTGACAAGACTTGGTCTTGGTCAATACAATGAAGAACCTTTTCCCTAAAACTGGTGCCTTGTTCGTGGCACTATTCACTCCTTAAAGATGCTATTGGAGAATTCGGATGTTTTCAGTTTCAAATCCGGAGCACTATATCCCTATCTTGCTCTTCCTTCTGGTTGCTATTGGTTTTGGGGCTGTATCGATTACTGTCGGTCGGTTGATTCGTCCGCGGAACCCTTATAAGGAAAAAGATTCTCCGTATGAATGCGGTGTTCCTCCCATCAATGATGCTCGGGAGAGGATTTCTGTAAGGTATTATGTTATTGCGATGCTGTTTTTGGTTTTTGATGTTGAAGTTGTCTTTCTTTACCCGTGGGCGGTCGATTTCAATCGACTTGGTTTGTTTGGACTTGTCGAAATGATGATCTTTATCTTCGTCCTGTTGGTCGGATATGTGTATGCGTGGCGCAAAGGAGCGTTGGAATGGGAATGAGTCATGAGAAAGATGGTGAGCTTTCTGTTGTTACGATGCGTTTGCAGGATGCGGTCAATGAGGTGATCAACTGGTCCAGAAAGTCTGCTGTCTGGCCCATGACCTTCGGCTTGGCTTGCTGTGCGATCGAAATGATTGGTGTGGTGGCTTCACGGTTCGATATAGACCGTTTTGGGGCAGGAGTGTTCAGGGCATCCCCGCGCCAGTCGGACCTGATGATTGTTGCTGGGACGCTTACCCGGAAAATGGCACCTGTTGTCAGGAGGATTTATGATCAGATGCCTGAGCCAAGATATGTAATTGCGATGGGATCCTGCGCAACGTCCGGAAATATTTATGACAGCTATAGCGTTGTTCAGGGGGTGGACAGGCTTATCCCTGTTGATGTCTATGTTCCCGGTTGCCCCCCCAGGCCGGAAGCTCTCCTCGATGGGCTGTTCAAGCTCCAGGAAAAGATCATGAAGGATCGTCCTGTGTTCCCAGGAAGCTTTCCCGTAGGGGCAACCAGATCGGAAGGGGTCTAGGAGATGCATCCAGTTGCTGAGTCTATATCGAGGGAGTGGCCAGAGGTTTTTCTCGGGTCCCGTGAAGCGTTGGGAGATCTTACTGTCTATCTGAAGCCGGAAGGTGCCCTTTCTGTTTTTCGGGCGCTCCATGATGATGAACGCTACGCCTATGACTATATCGTTGATGTTGTTTCCGTTGATTACCCGAAGGAGTCGGACCGATTTGAAGTTGTTGTAATCCTTTACTCGATGTCAAGAAAACATCGGGTTATGGTGAAGCAACGGGTATCCGAGGCTAATCCGGTTGTTGACTCGATCGTGGGGATATGGAAGGGTGCCGAGTTTATGGAGAGGGAGGTCTATGACATGATGGGGGTTCAGTTCCGGGGCCATCCTGATCTCAGACGCATCTTGATGCCAGATGATTATGACGAGGGGTATCCGCTGCGAAAAGATTTTCCCTTGATCGGCAAGGGCTGGCGCGATGACATGTCGTTTGTTCCAAAAATGAAGCGCATTACCAAAGACAATCGGGAAATTTCCGCTAGAGACTAATTCGCTCCGATGCTGTAAACGGGGTCCAGTGTTTTTCTGGATATTTCTGTATAGGGGCTTAACGAATATGAATAGGGGAGTATCGACCCTTGGAGCAGGAAAAGGTAGTGGACAAGGTAGCTGAGCAAATCGAAGAAACCAGGCGCAGGGAGGTTGTACTCTCCTCACTGCGGCAAACGGTTTTAAATGATCTGGACTCGACCATTCAGACTGATCAGTTCCTTCTGAATATGGGCCCCCAGCACCCGAGTACACATGGTGTCCTTCGAGTTCTTCTTGACCTTGATGGCGAACGGATCAAAAGATCCATTCCTGACTTGGGTTATTTGCACAGGGGAACCGAAAAAATTGCCGAGTATCGCACTTATAACCAGATTATCCCCATGACCGACCGTTTGGACTATGTTTCGGCCATGGCGAATAACTATGCATTTGTGCGTGCAGTAGAAAAGTTGCTCGAGATCAAGGTCCCGGAACGGGCTGAATATATCCGGACGATTGTGGCTGAAGTCCAGAGAATCGTTAATCATCTTTTCTGGCTTGGTACCCAGGCGCTGGATATCGGAGCGATGAGTGTGTTCTTTTATACTTTCAGGGAGAGGGAAGAGCTCCTTGACCTGTTTGAAATTATCTGCGGTGCCAGGTTGACTTCGAATTATTACAGGGTTGGCGGGGTAGATGCAGATCTTCCAAAAGAGTTTATTACGAGGCTTTACAAATTTCTGGACACATTCGAGAAAAATATCGGAGAATATAATACCCTTCTGGAAACCAACAGAATATGGCTTGCCCGTACCAAAAACATTGCCGTTATTACCGGAGAGGATGCGATCAATTTTGGTGTATCTGGTCCAAGTCTTCGGGGTTCTGGTGTTGATTACGACTTGAGAAAATATGAGCCATATGGGGTCTATGATCAGGTAGAGTGGAGCGTCCCGGTAGGCACGAATGGAGATGTCTACGATCGTTACTGGATTCGCATTGAAGAAATGCGGGAAAGCTCAAAAATCATCAGGCAGTGTCTTGATCGATTGCCTGCAGGCAAGATTTTGACCGACGACCATAAAATAACCTTCCCCGATAAGGGAAAGGTTATGCATAACATGGAGACGTTGATCCATCACTTCCTCCTCGTTGTCCAGGGATTCAAGGTTCCTGCAGGAGATACTTACTGTGGAACTGAAACTCCAAAGGGGGAGCTCGGTTTTTATATTGTCAGCGATGGATCAGGGAAACCCTACCGGATGAAAATCCGGGCCCCTTCATTTATTCATATTGGTGCGCTTGATCATATGGCGAAGGGGTATATGGTTGCAGACATTGTCACGATATTCGGAACGCTTGATATTGTGATGGGAGAGTGCGACCGCTAGTTTCTTTTTATCGAAATCGGACCGTCAGGGTCTGAGGTTATCAGATTCTCTGATAATAAGGCTGTTGTTTTCCTGACAATCCCGGAGTTGGTTTGACTCCGGAAAATGAATTCGGGAGAGACGATTCCCATAGTTGAGGGTTCGAACATGAGCCAGACAAAACATATAGAAGTTGATCAGGATTTTATAGAGAATCTGTGCGACGAATTTGGCAACAGAGAAGGAACAGTCGTCCAGATTCTGCAAAGAATTCAGGAAAAATATGGATACGTTCCGGCTGATGCGCTTGATATGATTGGGGAATACCTTGAGATTCCCAAAAGCAAGATGTATGGAGTTTTGACTTTCTATTCCCAGTTTTACAGGGAACCCAGAGGGAAGTATGTCCTCAAAATATGTGTCGGTACCGCCTGTCACGTGAGGGGAGCCGGCCTTCTGGTGGACAAGGTTAAAGAAGAACTGAAGATTGAGCC
>JAKBTA010000054.1 GCA_021844645.1 Nitrospirota bacterium | reverse complement strand
CGATAAACACATAGGACGAGCCCGGCGGCGCAGGAACTTGTCCAGTATGGATATCCCCCTGGATAAGAATCGAAGGGGTTCCTGTTGCTGGACGAAAGCCATCCTCACCCAAAAGCTCAGTGATCTGGTCAGTCAGAACCGATGTTCCTGAAGGATCACCGGTGATATGAACCTCAAACGTCAGATCCTTTGAAAAAAGGTTCATCAGCTTTTCAGAGTCATCACTGATTGAAAATCCAAGGATCGGGTGAATATCTGAGAGACCTGAAAGCTCCTGGGACTTTTTGACCGCCCTCTTTTCAAGCTCAATAATCCGGACCAGCAATCTTGCCTGATGAACAGGATCCGGCGCTCCTTCCATTTGTGTCTTTTTCGAAAGGATCCGAAGCTTCAGGGAAGACAGGTCAGAAGACAACGACTGAGCCGCTTTTTTTCGATTCAGGACAGCAAGTGCATAGTAACCATTCTGGTGAGAATCAAACTTGACCTTCGGGAAGTAAACCCCCTTCAACACTGCATCCGTTGAAACATCAAGGTGCTCTCTCCTGAGAAAATGCTGGGTTGAATCCGATTCGGTCCGAATTGATACGGACTTGGACTTGACCTTTGAACGGATGATTCCGGAGAGATTTTTTAAGGCATCGGATTTTGCCCGGTCAACCGAACTTCCAAACCCTGATGCCGTCAAATAGGTTGAACGCGGGTAAGACGAGATCATTCCGGTTTCCCACCACGCTCCATTTGAAGACGTTGTGGCGCAGCCAGCCAAAAAAGACGAACAGAGAAAAATGCCTGCCAGAATCTGGATTCGAAATTGATGCCTCATGAAAAATCTCCTTTTTTCAAGCATTAACGTCCATCAGTTTCATGCAGAAGCAAAAACTGTCCTGGAACCAAAGTCACTCTTTTCTTGATCACTGGTCCGTCCACCCCCATGGGGTAGACAGAAATATCATATGTTCCAGGGTTCAGGTCGAGTTCGGCGTAATCCATCTGTGATGGCAACGTCCTCCATGATCGGGTATCCGCCTCGTCTGATGCCACGTTGGCAACATCCCCAACGATCATGGTGATAAGCCCCGCAATTCCGCCACCCTGCCGGTCTGCCACATTTGTCGCAACAACCTCTTCCGCTGTCTTCAGAATTGAGCGGACAGCTTCCCTGAAAACCACACGTTTCAGATGATCCTGGAAATTGGTCATCCCAATTGCCATAAGTGGCTCCGCAACCTCTGAATGACTCTGGGCAACAACTGCCTTCCCTGGAACACTTGCAACCACACGATGACCAAAAACCTGGGTGCCGCCGGAAACCGGATTGGGAACAGAAAAACTGACCATCGCCAGTGTATTGGCAATCGGAAAAGGAAAGGCAAAGCGCTGGCTGGTCAGATGAAAGATCTCGCCATCGTAGCCTATAAAGATAACATGCCCCATTTTTTCGAACGATGTCGATGGTATCCACGAAACTCCTGAAAATCTCTTTTTCAGCCTTGCAAAAAGATTCACCCGGCCGGATGCTTCCGCGGACCGCAGAAGAGCAGGTGCGACAAAAGACGGGATTGGGGCATGATACAAAATCCAGTTTTTCTCATAAGTTGAATAGGCTTTTCGATAGGAAATCAGGGCTGAGGAATAATCGACCCCGCCAGAGTTGACCTGGGCTTCCTGATAGATCCCCGAGAGGAATCTGGCAAAACCATCATCGGTGTAATGATTCAGCTGTGCCGGATTAAAGGGGATGTGATGGGAAGACATCAGGTTAATGGCAGCATTCTGGTATTGGGCAAACTTTCCGGGGGGAGCCGCAGCCTTTGGGTAGTCCTGATTGTACCCTTCAAGCTTAAGCCTGATTTTTCTGGTTTCAACGAGTGCACCGGTCCAGTCCCCGGTCTCGGCATAGTTCAGGGAGTTGAGCAAGTTGATCATGACACGCTCAAATGGGTACCCGCGATAAGGAATCACCAGATCATTGGTCTGATATGCCTCGATAAGATTGGTTACAGACTTTGTATAAAGCATCCGGCTCAGGCGATCGGCCCTGCGAAAAGCTTTTTCGCTTGTACGATAGTCCCCTGAAGCCTGGGCTGCAGCACCAAGATCCATGTCGTAGAGAACTTCATTTCTCTTACCGTATGAACCATGCGCTTTTTTGATAATTTTTTCCGGTCCCGGATCAATCCCCCCATCGGAGGGATTGAGGGACAGTGATTCGAAATACCCTTTATACTGCTCCGTTGAGGGAGCACATGACGAGAGAAGAATGCATGCCAGAAAAAAGAAGAGAGTCGAAGGAATTGACCACCTGGATCGAATCGTTTCGTCCTTCAAAAAACCTCCTTATGGTAAAAATTAGAAGCCCATCCCGGATTGATGAGCAATTTTCTTCACCCGATATTCCGAGGCCCAGACGATTTCGTTCGTCGTCAGGTCAATCGCCTTGAGGTGAGTCTCATACATCCGGACAGTCTTTCCTCCCCTTCTTGCCACATAGGAATTAATCGATCCGGTCAAGAGATAATCTGCCCCGGTTTGCTGGTCAGGCCCGTGTATTGTTGACGATCTGGCATGCGACATCTGATAGGCTCTTTCCGAAGAAGCCTCTCCCCGATGGGCTGCATTGGCGGTTACAAAGTGAACCTTTCCCGACTCAATCAGCTGGTCCTGGAAATGGTTCAAGAAAAGTCGGGTATTGATATGCTGATCAGAACGATTGATGATCTGGCCAAGCTCAACAACCGGTCGTCTTCCGTGCTTGGCTTTGAAGTTTGCCAGCCAGTTTTCCCTGAGGGCTTTTCGAATCAGGGTTTTAGCGGTTAACCTTGCGTCATTGTCCGTCCAGCGGCTGGTAACACCACCTTCCGTATCCAGACTCACCCGCTTGACACTGTAGGAGGAGCACCCCGAAAACGACAAAACAGAAACAGCAGAAAAACAGATCATCAAAAATAAAAACTTTCCGGACTTCAAAGAAAAAAAGGACGTCATCTTACCCCCTCCAGTCACAAATATTTACTCAAAGACAGATCAAAATACTTAGGGAATATACCATAAATTCATTCTGAGTCTACATCGAAAAAACAATGGGAGGCACTTGTTCCCATGCTCGCGAGGAAATCTTGGACCTATAATAAGGAACACTCCGATCCATTTCATGCGGTTATGGAAATTCATCCAGAAAAGGATCGACAGGCCAGAAAATCCCATGAACGATCAGAGATCTCCCCAAACAACAGGTTCCCGGATTGAACGATGGAAAAATGTCAATAAACCTTGCATTGGGTATCTCCCGCACTTACAATGACATGAGGTCGCAAAATCGATCCAGAAGAATCTCCAGCACAATAACGGCGGGTTCTGTTTTCTTACCCTTGAGATTCGTCCTAGTTCTGTTACAAATAACAAACCCCAATGGAGGAACATCTATGAAATCTCTCAAGAATTCAAAAACAGTCGACAATCTGAAAGCTGCCTTCGCAGGAGAATCCCAAGCCAACCGTCGCTATCTCTATTTTGCCAGGAAAGCCGATGTTGAAGGCTATCCTGATATTGCCGGAGTTTTCAGGGATACCGCAGAAGGTGAAACAGGACATGCATTCGGACATTTTGATTTCTTAAAGGAAGTTGGGGATCCTGCCACCGGAGAACCGGTCGGAGATACACCAACAAACCTGAAATCCGCCATCGCCGGAGAAACCTACGAGTATACCCAGATGTACCCGGGATTTGCCAAAACGGCCAGAGAAGAAGGTTTTGAGGAAATAGCAGAATGGTTTGAGACGATGTCCAAAGCCGAGAAATCCCATGCAGGAAGATTCGCCCAAGCCCTCAAAAACATGGCATAAGAGCCCTTCATTCCATCATCTTTATGATCTCCGACCAAAAAAGGGAGCCTTAACGGCTCCCTTTTCCAATCGAGCGGTCCTGAACAAAGATCCTTTCAAAACCGTTTCTTCATCCAAAATTCAGCACTGGCTCCAGCCGCAACTGCCGCCTTTTTCACCACCCATACATTTAAGACACCCCTCCATGAAGGCAACTTTTCCAGAGCATGTCGGACAGGCAACCTCGATAGCAAGACCTTTTTCAGCAATTTCTCCATCCTGAGAAGAAAGAATCGTACCGATAGCCTTCGCAATTGCGTAAGGATCCGACCCTAAAGTCCCTGCTTCTTCATGAGACTTGATGAACTGACCGATCACCTCTTCGATTGGGGCCCCATACTGAAGAGCCATTGATCCAAGACGGCCAAAAAGAATCGCGCTTTCTCTCTCCCGATGATCGGCTGCAGGCGTCACAAAGATTTCCGCAGGGCGACCTTCTGCATCAAAATAGAGGTGAACATAGGATTTTCCGGACTTTCCCTTGATCTTTGCCCGCACGCCGCGACTTGTATCGAGAGGAACCCTGCGATTCCCCCACTTCAGATCTTTTGAGGAATGGGGCTCGGACGCTTTTTCCGATGCGTTACCAAGGTTCAGGACCTGATTGGAGCGGCTTCCGTCACGGTAGACAGTAATTCCCTTGCATCCAAGATCGTATGCAAGAATATAGGACTTTTCCACATCCTCAATGGTGGCTTCCTGAGACATATTGATCGTTTTAGATACAGCTGCGTCGATGTACTTCTGAAAAGCTCCCTGCATCCTGACATGCCAGGATGCGGAAATGTCATGGGCTGTGGCAAAGACCATCTGCCATTTTTCAGGAACCTGGGAAATACCCCGGCAGGAACCATGGTTCTTGACGATCAGGGAGGGGAGATCTTCTGACCAGAAGCCCTCTCGCTGGGCTACTTCGGTAAAATAATCCAGTGTGTAGGGAAGATGGGTCCCGTCCATGACGTTTTTGTACCAGATGATCGAGAACTCCGGCTCACATCCGGATGAGGTATCGGCAATCATGCTGATTGTTCCAGTCGGAGCGATTGTCAGAAGATGGCTGTTCCGCTTTTTTGTCCCAACCCCTTCAAAATAAGGGAACGGCCCTTGAGTTGCAGCCATTTCCTGGGAGGTTCGCTCTGCGACTTCCTGGATATGACTCATGATGGATTCTGCCATCTCCAGACCTTCCTCTGAATCATAGGGGATCTCAAGATACATCAAAAGACGGGCAAAGCCCATGATGCCAAGGCCTATCCTTCTTGTTCCCTTGTTGACTTCCTCGAGCTCCGGAATTGGAAACCGGTTCGCATCGACAACATTATCGAGAAAGCGGACAGCAAGATAGACCGAATGGGTCAGCTTCTCCCAGTCGACCGAATATTGCCCCTTGGCATTGCGCACAAGGTGTTTTTCAAGATTGATGGAGCCAAGATTGCAAGACTCATAAGGGCCCAGAACCTGCTCACCACATGGATTGGTCGCTTCATATGTCCATTTTGACGGAGTCGGATTGGCACGATTGGCTGTATCAATGAAGAAAAGTCCAGGCTCACCATTGGCCCATGCGTTATGTGCGATCCGCTCAAAAACCATCCGGGCGGACAAACTGCCTGCAATTTCGCCGTTGTGCGGAGAGATGAGATTGTAGTCAGTATCTTCTTTTACCGCTTTCATAAAGACATCTGTAATAGCGACTGAAATATTGAAGTTTGTGACCTGGGTCAGATCCATCTTGCAGTCGATGAACTCCAGAATATCCGGATGATCCACTCTCAGGATCCCCATGTTTGCACCACGGCGGGTTCCACCCTGCTTGATAGCATCAGTCGAAGCGTTGATCACCTTCATGAAAGAAACCGGACCGGAGGCCTGCCCTCCGGTTGAGCGAACAACAGCACCCTTCGGTCGAAGGCGGGAAAAAGAGAATCCGGTCCCTCCACCCGTCTGGTGAATAAGCGCAGTGGCTTTTACCGTGTCGAAGATCTCGGGCATCGAATCACCAATTGGCAGGACAAAACAGGCAGAAAGCTGTCCCAAAGGCCTTCCGGCATTCATGATCGTAGGAGAGTTTGGGAGGAAATCCAGCCCTGCCATGAAGCGGTAATATTCCTCCGCCAGGAACTCCCTTTCAGATGGCTGGGGGTTGACCGAGGCAATCGCGTTGGCGATGCGTCTGAACATCTCTTCGGAATTCTCCCGGACAACACCCATCTCATCCTTGGCAAAATAACGCTTCTCCAAAACCTTCAGCGCATTTTCAGACAACATGATTTCAATATTTCCAGACATAAGGCCCCCATTCCCAAAAACCATTTTTGGTCTAACTCATTGAAAATCCAATTATTCCAAAAGATACCCACAACATACCGCTTATAGTATGGATAAAAATTTCAGATACAATATGTGGTATGATTTCCCGGATTCTAAGACAATCTTTCTGAAAAATCAAACCATCCAAAAACACTTTTGTCTGGTGCCTTCTCCCTCCAGCAACGCTGTGAAATGGTTGTCCCGGGAACCTCCGGAACAATCTGAAACATTGGAGCCAGATCTCTTCTGCATTTTTCTTCATTGACATTTCGGGAAAGTTTTTTAATGATTCACAGACATTCATGAGTGTTAGGAAATCCATCTCATAAAAATCAGGATCTTCCTGAGAAGGGACAAGACATTCATACTCAACAAGCGGTCATATTCGCTCTCCTTCAGGGTGCAACCGAACTTGCACCCGTCAGCTCATTGGGCCACGGGATCCTCTTGCCCGCAATCCTTGGCTGGAAATCTCTCCAAATGCACAAAGATTTCCTCCCATTCATGGTTGCACTTCACCTTGGGACAGCTTTGGCCCTTCTCCTGTATTTTTACCGGGACTGGACCAGCCTGTGCCTGGGATTTCTCCGCCGGATAACGACAAGCAAGAGCCAACTCCGAAAAGAGGACAGCGACAATTCCCGGATTCTCCTCCTTGTCATGGGAGCCAGCATTCCGGGTGGACTACTCGGTTTTCTTCTTGAAAAAAAGATTCGGGTCCTTTTCCAGTCCCCAAAGACCGCTGCCATCTTTCTCATCGCAAATGGACTGGTCCTTTTCGGAGGGGAACTTCTAAAGTCAAGAAAAACGGGGATGCCTCTCCATGACCTTCCCATGGGGAGAGCTATTTTGGTGGGCCTGTTTCAGGCAGTGGCCCTGATTCCGGGATTTTCAAGGTCGGGCATTACCATGGTCGGAGGAATTCTCAACGGACTGGGCCATGAAGAAGCAGCCCGATTCTCCTTCCTTCTCGCCACACCCATCATTCTTGGAGCGGGTGTTCTTGAAATCCCGAAAATGCTGAAGGACCATTCGCCCCAAATGCTTCACCTCTCCCTGATCGGAGCCATCGTCTCCTTTCTGACAGCGTGGATCACCACGTTTTTCCTGATGAAATACTTCCGATCATTTGAGACATCAAAGGCCCTTGTTCCCTTTGGCATCTACTGCCTTCTTGTTGGAGTCGGAGCCTACATCACATTATCCTGAACTCTCCTGTCCGCACATAATGGAATACTCTGAGCCTGGGGGGAGATACCGGCTTCACATCAGTCATCCCCTTATTCGGCCGTAGATCGAGAGGGGTGATCGGACCCTTCTCTATATTTTGCTTTTTTCTCAACCCGCACTGTAAGATTTGCCAGACGACATACCGTAAGGACATGCCTTTAAAGCGGGTATGCAGGGCAGGTTCTATCCGAAGTCAAAGCCTCTGGAAAGAACGACAAGAAGAAAAGGTCCATGCGCCTTCGCTCACCCTGGCAAAAAAGGACCGTTTGGTCGAGAGACCGGAGATTCCCCCTATGTCGTCAGCTTCGTAACGGGAGATTTGATACTCGCAAGAGCCATTTAAAAACACAATCGGGATGGAAAAAAACGAGGAGAAAGACAGGGCATGAGTTGTCGTTATTCGGCAAGCGACCTTTAAGCTACTTTTTTTTCTTTCTTTTCCGGAACAGGAGATACACAAGAGCACCGCTCCAGGCCAAAATAAGAAAGATCCACATGGCCGTTGCCGTATGATCAAGAATCGACTGTGCCAGTAAATGACGTTGATCCAAGATACCTCCCAGCGAGAGACACCCATTCAGGTTTTTTCGCAAACACTGATATAAAAAGATTGAGCAGAACTCCACCAGAAACTATACTGGAAGGAGCCTGTTTAATCAAAAATATAACCTCCAATCTCCGAGGTGTCGGTGAATCCTTATATTGTAATGATGTCAATCCTGATCTACCTTGCGCTTGCCGGTTACATCACAGCATGGTACATCCGCTCAGGCAAAGGCGGGTCGGCGATTGGGCTTAAAATTGGAGCGCTTTTCTCAACGGATGCGACATCAGACTTTATCCGGATCAGACGGGGACACATAGCATCAGCACTTTTTGGATTTTCCTGTGATGTCAGCGGAACAATTATCATGGAGGTCGAGCGGATCAAGGGTCGGATCAAGTTCCACCCTGTACCGCCAGCTCTTGACTGGTTTCACTTGATCACCGCCCAGGGGGCTCTTTTTCTCTTTATCGTTCTGGCGGTTCTGGGTTTCATGAAAAGGAAGGGCGCACCCATTTCCCGATTTCACGTCCCTGTCGCAAAGGTTTTTTTCCTGTTGTGGATCTCAAGCTCAATCTCCGGATGGTTCTACCGAATTTCGTAAGGCTGGAAAAAGACTTACTTTAAAAAAATGTCACATCTTATAATGACAAATCATCAAATCTTCACCGATGTGGGAAATTTTGACCTGGTCGTGAGATGGGCAAAACAGACGATTGCCGAATCAACGACTGTTCTGATACTATTGGCTTCCCCAATTGCAAGGCGGCGTAGCCAAGTGGTAAGGCAAGGGTCTGCAAAACCTTTATACGGCAGTTCGAACCTGCCCGCCGCCTCCAAAGCCCAGAAACCAAACAAGCCGAGATCCAACTGAATTGAAATCGGGACTTCGCTTCTGGTTGTCCGTTTCTCTCAAAAATGGACGCATCATGCTTGTCCAGACTCAAAACCAAATTTTTCATTGGGGAAAACCAGGCTGGCGTTTATGTGACCAAATGACCTGTTTTCACAAAAATAGTACATCCTGAGGCTGAAGAGGGGTGGTGTCGACTCAGATGGGGACTTCTGTACCATGTTCCTTCCGGATAGCTCCCATGCTCATCTTCGAAGACACCTGACAAGACAAGAACCTCCTCCCCTCCAAAATGCCGGTGTGGCTGGAAAACAGTCCCGGGATCCCATCGGACCAGAGCCGTATTTTCTCCCCCGGAAGAAAAGAGGGGCTTAACATGAAGTCCCGTAACAAGACCCGGGACCCAATCGGCTTTTTGGGTATTGATCATGCCAGCTGCGGAAAAAAGTCCTTCAGGATATCTTCGTTTGACAAAAAGAAACGCCTCTCCAGCAACGCTGTGAA
>JAKBTA010000053.1 GCA_021844645.1 Nitrospirota bacterium | reverse complement strand
AACGAGGATAAGAAAACAACTTTCAGAAAAGAACGCACACTGTTTGACGCCATTCAATACTCCTCATGAAAACCATAAAAGTTAAGAACCAAAACACAACGTGAAAAATGTCCTTGACAGAATAAAACACCCATTGCCACTCAAGACACAGAGGTAATGCCGGATGCATTTTATCATATTTTAAAGTATTCTCTCCAAAAATCGGTGATACCCATCACAGGAACAATGTGATCTCACGAAATATCCTGATACTCTCCAAAGTTCAGGGCAGCGAAAGCACATCCTGAAGCTGGATCTTCCCGACATCCGGATAAACCCTGTCCGCATGGGAAAAAGATTGTGGGGAGTAGGTATGGCAAACGGCAAATGCTTTTAACCCCGCGCGCTTTGCTGCTTCCACGCCCTGGACAGAATCTTCAATCACCAGAACCTCGTCATGAGAAAGCCCTTCCAGGCAGTCCATCAAGGCCAAACGGGAGAAGCCTTTTACATACCCTTCGGGATCCGGCTTCCCTCTTTCCGTATCCTCAGCGCTGACAATAAATTGAAAACACTCCATCAAACCGTTTTGAGAAAGAGTCCCCTCAATTTCTGGTCGAAGGGCCCCCGAAACAATTCCCATGGGATAAATATGGGACAGATCCGTCACCAGGGATAAAACGCCGTTATACAGAGGGAGACCTGAAGAGAGTCTCTCCATATAAATTTTCGCTTTTTTTTCAATCAGTTCGCAGAGTATCTGATCTTCAGGGGGCTTTCCAAAATGGCTGGACCAAAGGCCTGATAGAGCACCCCTGTCGTCCATCCCCAGAAACTCTTTCCAATACAAGTCCCTGTCGACAACAACTCCATAAGGAGAAAGGACTTCTACAAAAAGATCAAGATGCACCCGCTCATCATCAATAATGACCCCATTAAAATCAAACAGAACAGCCCTGATCATCTTTATTTTCCCCAGATTGATTCCTGAAAATCCTGATCAAAAATCGAGAATGTTTTCCGGCAAGATCGCTGGAAGACAGATCCCACATTTGTTATCCTCATCATTATCATCAATTTGCATCAGAAAGTCGTCAGTGCATTGCCGGCCAGACAGATGCCTAAAGGTTTTCAAGGAGCTTTCCCATGATCCTCCCTTATAAGGGTATTCTCCCCAAAATTGCTCCATCGGCATGGATTGCCGAATCAGCGCAGGTGATTGGGGACACAACAATCGGAAAAGATTCCTCCATCTGGTTCGGAGCGGTTGTCAGAGGGGACGTTCATCGAATCCGAATCGGGCAAAGAACCAACATTCAGGATCTATCCGTATGTCATGTCACAAGAAACAGATTTTCACTCACGATAGGGTCCAATGTCACCGTGGGCCATCGGGTCATTCTCCATGGGTGCACATTGGGCAACAGGATCCTTGTCGGCATGGGATCCATTATCATGGATGGAGCTGTTATCGGAGACGACACGATTATTGGAGCAGGCTCCCTGGTCACAGAAGGCACAATTATCCCGTCAGGGCATCTCGCCCTTGGCAGCCCGGCGAAAGTCAAGAGAACTCTGACAGATGAAGAAAAAGAGTGGATAAGACAATCGGCCCGCCACTACATCTCCTACAGCCAGAATTATAAAAACAGTCCTTACCCGATTTCAGCTAAATAACGATGACCATCCAGCCACCCATCAGGCTTCAACCACTCATGATCGTTATTGTGGCCGCACTGATTTCTGCGCTGATGGGCGCGTTTGCTTTTTGGGATAATATTCTTGTTCACAGGGGAGCAGTCCTTGCCCTTGAAAACGAAGGTCGCCTTGTCGCCCAAGAGTTTGCCTTCGGAGTGGAGATGCACCATGAAGCGGACAGGATTCTCCCGGCGGCAAACGGAGCGACCGGATCGAGATCGACTGTCGATCGACGGGGACTGATCGCTCTCCAAAAAGAGATGAAAGCGGTTATGACCATCCGGCATAACGTCAAACGGGTCGATCTGCTCACAGAGGGAGAAGAATTTCCCAGAATCATCAGCTACCCCAATACGCCTTTGTCCCTCAAGGAAAGTCAGGCCCATACCGTTGTCATCTCCCATCACCTGAACTGGATCAGCGTCCGGGAACCTATCGGGACCCGATCCGGACTTTATGTCGTTGTCCCATTTCTCCACCACAACAAAAAGCTTGGAACCGTTGGGGTCCTTATTTCACTTTATGAAGCAGACATGCTTGCACAGCGGGAGCAAAACAGGACACTTCTCCTCCTTCTTTCAGGATTTTTGTTGCTGGCATTTCTTCTCTCGATTGTCGTCAAGAAACTGGTCCTGACCCCCCTCTACCAAGTCTCTCAAGCTATGGAGAGAGTTGGGGAAGGAGACCTCGACGTCCGCGTTGACCCTGTCGGAACATTTGAAATCAGGCAGTTCAGTGGAGGTTTCAACAAGATGCTTTCCATTCTTTCTGACCGGACGGAAGAAAACAGGAAGCTCCTTCAACGGGTTCAGGAATTCAATGACACGCTGACAAACAAGATTACTGAAGCCACGCATGAATTGATTCAGAAAAATGCCTCCCTAGAAGAAGCCGGACGAAACATGTTTTTTTTCCAGAGGAAACTTTCAGAACTGGAGAAAATGGCTGCCATCGGAGAAAGCCTCGCGATTGTCGCGCACGAGCTCGGGAATCCCCTTCATTCCATAAGCGGACATGTGGAGTTGTCTCTTGAAGAAGAAGGACTCCCTCCTTCGGTAGAAAAGCATCTGCATGTGATCCTTGGCCAGATCGACCGGATGATCAAAGCCATCAGGAAGCTTCTCAGCATGAGCCGAAGGGATCCCCCTCCGACCACATCACTGAATCTGCCTTCCCTGATAGAAGATATTCTCTTTCTTGTCCAACCCAGAACCGAGGCGATGGGGATTACCATCACCTATCAGTTTCCACCGGAATGCCCTCTAGTCCAGTCTGACCGGGAAAGCCTTCAGGGGGTTTTTCTGAACTTTATTGAAAATGCTATAGATGCTTCCGGTCAGCATGGCACAATAGAAATCTCTGGCCATCAAAACGGCGATTATGTTGAGATCCATGTTCAGGACAGCGGGCCAGGAGTTCCTGAAGATCTGGTTGAGCGGATTTTTGAACCTTTTTTCACAACCAAATCTCATGGAACAGGACTTGGCCTTGCCATCAGCCGTAAAATCATCGATGATCTCGGAGGTAACCTTTCTCTGGGGACAGGACCGGGCGGACATTTTGTTGTAATGGTTCCTGTAGGCCGAAACAGGGGGCCAAACCCCTTGAACACCTTTTGATGATATGGTAGGTTTCAACTATGCCTCTTGACTCGGAAACTCTGCCAATGTCGGCGTCTCAGAAAAACCGAAAAAAAATTCTGGTCGTTGAAGACGATGTGGTTGCGCTTGACCTTTTGGAAGAAATTCTGAAAAAAGGGGGCTTTGCAGTATCCGTTTCCCAATCTGCCGAAGAAGCCATCGCTCATCTTGACAGGGAGGAAGCCTCCCTGATCCTCACAGATCTTCGCATGCCAGGAAGAAGCGGGATGGACCTTCTCAGGTCGATCAAGAAAGACCATCCGGATCTTCCCGTGATCATACTGACCGCATTCGGTGACGAACACCTCTGGGTCGAGGCCCTTTCTCTCGGAGCCATTGACCTCATTCCAAAGCCATTCAAAAAACAGGAGATCATAGAGGTCGTTCAGCGAACACTTGACGCCATTGGACGCTCACCAAGCGGCCATCTGAAGCAGTCCCCCCCCGGAAATACGGACTGACCATCATTCGAAGGAGAACGCCGAAAATGATCCAATCTTCACAAATAGAAACCCCCAAGAAACTGACACGGATCTCCCTTATATCACTCGGCCTTTGCTTATCGCTCATTCTCTCCATGACACCGCAGCCAGCAAGGGCTAGTGATGGAACTCCTTCCGCTCCGATATCAAAGGAGGAAGTTGCTCCGGGTCTCGCACTTCAGAATGTGTTTGTGACGGTTTCAAAAGCGGTCATTCCGTCAGTCGTCAACATTTCGACAACATCCGTCGTAACGGCAAAACCGCAGAATCCATTCATGAACGACCCCTTTTTCAGGCAGTTTTTCGGCAATCAGGCTCCCGGAGGAGCTCCGCAGAAGCATGTTGAGAGAAGCCTGGGGTCCGGCTTCATCATCTCCAAGGATGGCTACATCGTTACAAACTATCATGTGGTCAAACATGCCACTAAGGTCACCGTTGTCCTCTCTGACAAGTCAAGCTACCGGGCGACCATTATCGGAAAAGACCCCATGACTGATGTTGCGGTGATCCGGATCCACCCGAAACATGACCTCCCGATCGTTTCCTGGGGCGATTCGAAAAAGGTCAGCGTCGGAACCATTGTCCTTGCCATGGGATCACCTTTTGGTCTGACACAATCCATCACCATGGGAATTGTATCCGCACTGAAAAGAAGCAATATCGGAATTGAACAGTACGAAAATTTTATCCAGACAGATGCTGCCATCAATCCTGGAAACTCCGGTGGTCCTCTTGTCAATCTCTTCGGACAGGTCATCGGGATGAATACCGCCATCTACACAACAAATGGCGGCTATGAAGGGATTGGTTTTGCCATTCCGGCCGAAATGGTACGGCAAGTCGTCAACGACCTCAGAACGAAGGGACGAGTCGTTCGTGGTTGGCTTGGCGTATCGATCCAGAACATATCACCGGTAATCGAGCGTCAATTTCATCTTTCCAGCAAAAAGGGTGTTCTTGTCAGCGACATTCTTCCGGATGGTCCCGCAAGTCATGCAGGCTTCAAGCGGGGTGACGTGATCATCGCACTTGACGATCATGAAATTCAGGATGCCAACGATCTTCGTTTCAGGGTGTCGCGCATTGCACCTGGAACAAATGTCCGGATTACAGTCATCAGAAATGGTGACAAGAGAAATATTCCTGTCATGATCGGAGAGCTTCCGGCAAATATCGCAATGGCCGGAAATCACGTTGAGAAGCCATCCTCTCCAAAACTTAACAATGTCCTGAAGGGACTCGTCATTACTGATATCACCGCAGAGATGCGCCAGCAACTGAATCTTCCCGCTCATCTTGAAGGGGTTATTGTCGAGGGGGTGGCCTCTGGTTCTGTTGCCGAAAGCGCCGGTCTCAGAAGAGGGGATATCATTGTCGAAGTGAACAGGCACAGTGTGCACTCGGTCAGCGAATATATTCGCATTGCTAAGAAAATCAAAAAGGACCAGGATGCGGTCCTGTCCGTCCTGCGGGATGGCCGATATTCTTATGTCCCCCTCTCTCCCTAAAACAGGAAGCCTGCCCGTGGGGGGACCGAATCTCCCCACGGTTCAAAGGGGCTCTTCCTTTACCGTACTGGGTGTTGATCCCGGACTTGCCGCAACAGGCTATGCGGTTCTATCCGGAACATCTCTCGAGACAGTTCGCATATTGGCCCAAGGAACGATCAGGACATCTCCGAAAACACCCGTCGAGGGAAGGATCGGCGAGATTTATGACCGGCTTGAGCAAATCGCAAAGACCCACCGGCCCAATGCCGTGATCATTGAAGATCATTTCAACAGGAAAAATGCACCCAACGCCGGTTTGATGCTGGGACCGGTCATCGGTGTCGTTGCTCTTCTGTCGAACAAACTGCACCTCTCTTTTACGACCATATCTCCAAGAGAGCTCAAGCACAGGATCACGGGTTATGGTGGCGCCTCCAAAGAAGCCGTCCAGGAATCCCTTGCCATATGGCTTGGCCCGAGACTTCATCTTTCAAGCACTCATGAAGGCGATGCCATGGGATTGGCTTTTCTCGGTTTCAGCAGGTTATTGCCCCCATGATTTC
The DNA here is from genome assembly GCA_021844645.1 of Nitrospirota bacterium. Next base: position 3,622 of record JAKBTA010000053.1, on the reverse strand, counting down.
AAGATTGTTCGGAACAATCATCTCCTGGGAAGAAGATGCCATTACCCTTCGCGCGGGAGCTGTCGGGTATCGGGTCCACCTATCGCCCTACTCGATGAGTGTCCTGTCGGGAACCGATTCAGAATCTTCCGAGTTAAGCCTGTATACCCAGTTCTTCTGGAGCGAACATCAGGATTCTCCAACCCTTGTTGGGTTTCCCACAAAAGAGGAACAGGACCTTTTTCTTCTTCTCAGAAAGGTTCAGGGACTTGGCCCCATGACCGCACTGCGAATTCTTTCCCTTCCTGTCGAGGAGATGCTTTCCATGATCTCGCAGGGAGATGTCTCCCGATTGAAAACACTCAAGGGAGTCGGAGACAAAACCGCTAAAAAAATCATTTCCGATCTGAAGGAAGAAGTCCAGCCCATATCAACACCCCTGATTCCGGCCGACCCCATAGGGAAGAACAAAACAGCTTCTCTGACAGATATTTCATCCCTGGTCAGGGAGACATTGGTCCAACAATTCGGACACACTCCGATCGAAGCATCAAGACTTGTCGCCGCAGCTCTCAAGAAGAACCCCGACATTCGTACCATTGAAGAGCTTTTCTCGGAGGTTTACAGAATTGGATCTGACTGATCCCACACCATTTCCTGAAGAGGAAATCGAAGAGAACATTGCAGAAGAGAACAGGGAATCAAATCAGCTTCGTCCCCGCTCTTTCGAAGACTATGTCGGTCAGGAAGATGTCACCAGAAGCCTGCACATTGCCATTGAAGCCGCCATCATACGGGGAGAGGCCCTGGATCATATTCTGTTCCATGGCCCACCAGGGCTCGGGAAAACAACGCTTTCCAGCCTGATTGCAAAGGCCATGGGCGTCCCCTTTCAGGGAACAACAGGACCTGCCCTTGAAAAAGGGGGGGACCTGGTGGGAATCTTGACCAGAATGGCCCCGGGAACGGTTCTGTTTATTGATGAAATCCACAGACTTCCACGCCCTGTTGAAGAGATTTTATACACAGCGATGGAGGACTTTGCCATCGATGTCGTCTTTGACAAAGGATCGGCAGCCAGAACATTCCGCCATCGGCTTCAGACCTTTACCCTTGTTGGCGCCACCACAAGAGCGGGTCTCCTCTCCGCTCCCCTTAGAGACCGATTCGGAATACAAAGGGATATGGACTTTTACACTCCCGCGGAACTTGCCCGGATTCTGGAACGGTCTGCAAAGATTCTGGAGATCATGATGACCCCTGATGCGGCAAATGAAATTGGGCAACGTTCACGGGGGACCCCAAGGATAGCCAACAGGCTTTTAAAAAGAGTCAGGGACTTTGCTCAGGTAAGGGGGAACGGGGTTATCACAGTCTCACTGGCAAAAGAGGCCCTTCAAATGGAGGGAATAGACACAAGAGGCCTGAACCGGGTGGACAGGAAGTTTCTTGAAACAATCCGGTCCGTCTACGAAGGCGGCCCAGTGGGAATTGAAGCCATCGCGGCAACCCTTCAAATGGATCCCGAAACCCTGATCGATGTCGTGGAGCCTTACCTTTTGAAGGAAGGATTCCTCGCCAGGACTCCTTCCGGTAGAAAGCTGACTCCTTCTGGGTGGGAGGCCAGTGAAGGCTCCTAGCCAAACAGCGAGTGGACCCTTGAATCCGCACCCGATCAATGAAACACTAAGGGGATTCAATTTCGAAACCATACGAACCAATGTGACACACTTAGGATGGAATGCTTCTTTTTCCCTCACCTCTCCCTAACGAAAGGATTGCCATGTTTGTTGTTGCCAATCGCATTCTTGTTGCCAAAGGATTTGAAAAAGACTTTGAAGAACGCTTCAAGAACAGGAAGGGACTGATCGACGGATCACCGGGCTTCATTCGCAACCTGATTTTAAAGCCCATCGATTCTGAGTACTACAGTGTCATGACCTTTTGGGAGACAATGGAGGACTTCAAGAACTGGACCCGCTCGGACTCCTTTAAAAAAGCTCATTCCAACCACCCTCCCAGAGAAATGTTTTCCGGACCGAATGTTCTTGAAATTCATGAAGTCATTTCCGATTCCGACAAGGATGTTGATTGAAAGGACTTTTACTTCTTTCCGGAGGACTGGACTCTTCCCTCGCGGGCAGGCTCCTTCTGGAGCAGGGCATTGAACTGGTGGGTCTCCACCTTGAAAGTCCCTTCGGCTGCGAAAACACTGCTGAAACCATGGCGGCGGAATTGGGGGTTCCCCTGCTCCGCCGTCCAAAAGGGGATGCCTTTATTGATGTATTGAAAAATCCCGAGTTTGGTTATGGCTCAGTGGTCAACCCCTGTATCGACTGCAGGATACTCATGTTTACCATTGCCAAGAAGGTTATGGATGAAACCGGTACGAGCTTTCTGGTAACAGGAGAGGTTGTCGGCCAAAGACCCATGAGCCAAAAAAGGGATACATTATACGTAATCGATCAGGAAGCCGGAATGGAAGGAGAAATCCTGCGCCCATTGTCGGCAAGGCTCCTCCCTGAGACTCGCATGGAAAAGGAAGGGATAGTCGACCGAAAAAAGCTTTTTGGATGGGCAGGACGCTCCAGAAAACCCCAACTCGCCCTCGCCAAAAAATTCGGATTCAAGACCATTCCAAGCCCCGCCGGAGGATGTCTTTTGACCGATGAGCATTTTCGGGAAAGGGTCACTGATTTCATTACCCTTGATGACGGAAGATCAAGGGAAAATGCATCACTTCTCCGACACGGCCGCCACTATCGATTCGAAGACTCCACGTGGGTGATTCTTGGTCGAAATGAAAAAGACAACAAGGCGCTCGACGAAAAGATCTCGGGACTTGGCGTCTCCTTTCACCCGGAAGGCTTTAATGGCCCCAGTGTTTTTTTCCCGGCACCCCTTCCACCCCATATGGATGAAATCGTCTACGGAGCTCTTTGGCCCCATTTTCCAGAACATGAACGGGGATACACACCTATTCCCGCCAAAACCGTCTGGGGAGAAAGCAACCATATTCTCTCTCTCGAACCACCCCTTGAAGAAAGCCCCTTTCTGAGGGAGGACCATTGGACGACCCATCTTCGGCATTGAAATTTCTCTTTTCAGATCATCAAAGACGATTCAGGAACAATATTCATGTTTACCCGGTCATATCCAGACGTTCCGGAGGACTTTCGGTCGGCATTAACATGAACCCGGACAAGGGCTGCAACTTTGATTGCATCTATTGTCAGGTCGATAGGACTCCGGAAGGAATGGCCCATATTCAGAAGATCCATCAGAAAGTCGACCCGGACAGGGTCATCGCCGAACTTTCACACCTGATCGATCTTGTGGAAACCAACCAGTTTTTTTCCGTACCTCCATTTGACCAGACTCCAATGGCCCAGAGAATACTGACCGATGTCTCCTTTTCAGGGGACGGGGAGCCCACAATGGTTCCGGAATTCCCGGAAGTTTTGGAAAAGGTCCTTGCCTTTTTCCAAAAACGCACCCATGAAGTCACAATCCGGATCATTACGAATGGCACGGGGCTTTTTAAGGCATCGACCAGGAGAAAAGTGCTGGATCTTTTCAAGCAGAAAAATACTCTGGAATCTGAGAGAATCCCCTGGTCCATCTGGTTTAAAATCGATGCGGC
>JAKBTA010000052.1 GCA_021844645.1 Nitrospirota bacterium | reverse complement strand
AGCAGGGACTCAGAAGTCATCTTCCACTCGGTACCATCGGGATTCTGATGATTGCCCCACTCCCGGAGCTCTTCTTCAAGCAATGGGGAAGAAGCGGACTGCGCTCTCGCATGTACGTTTCCATCCAATCCGACGACCCCGATCGCCACAGCTTCCGCATAAAAAAGTTCCCGGGCTTTGGTCGCAACAAGGGAAGCCAGCATGGAAAACGGCTTTCCGAGGAGGATCATCTCGTCGAGTTGGCTCATGAGCCGGTCTATGAGCTCAATCTCCCTCTCCTGGGTGATATCTTTCTGCTGGACCAACAACCGGTCCACAACCCCGAAACGGTCCTTTAACGGGACGACCATTGTCTCGACCAGAAAGGGGTGTCCCGTTTTGTTGATCCCCATAAACTCTCCCGTAAAGCTTGCAGAGAGGGAGATCACCTCTGTCAGTGTGATCTTCTGCCCTTTGGAAGCCGGTTCCGGGAAAATGGCCGACAGCTCCATTCCGGACAATGGAGCATCACTACCGACCGTTTTGAAAAAGGACGCATTCGCCCATTCAATGGTTCCATCTTTCAGGGCGATGAACTCAATATTCCGGGAAGACTCCATGGCGAGCTTCAACACCCTGACAAGATCCATCTCTTCATGACGGATAAAGGCAATTCGTATTCTTTCCGACAGTTCAATCAGTCGAGATCTCAACCGTTCGGAAAGATCATTGAAGTTCTGGTCGGCGATCGTGAGCGCTCCCCATGGAAGCTGCCCGGCATCCCGCGTGACGGGAACCGAAAAAACCGATGCGATTCCGAACGCATTGCAGATTTCCCCAATCGGGGAGTGGTCAAGATCTTCGCCTGTTGCAAACTGGGGCAATCCAGTCCGGATCGCCCGTCCGAAAGACGAATCGCTTCCGGGAGACATGTCCCACCGGTTCATGGAAAGGACCCTGTCCAGGAGAGGTGAGTATTTTGGAAAAGCCGGATCGATTCCGACAAAAGCAATTTTGCCCTGGGGGGAGGGAATCGTGAAAAAGATAATCTGGAACGAAAATTCAAGGGAAATGCGGCGAACGATAAATTCCAGAAGATCCATGATCGGAGCTCCACGAAGGATCTTCTGGTCAAGCTCGACCGACAGGCGATTCAATATCTCTGCTTCATGTTCGGCGGTGATATCCCGGACATGAAGCATCAATGCCATGGATTCTCCATAGGGGATGCAACTCCCGCTGATGCTTGTCAGGATGTGGGAGCCGTCCATCCTCACATGATGCTGCTCAAACGAAAAGGAAGAACCCTTGGCATCAATGACCTTGCCAAGGGTCTCTCGCGCAGCGACTTCCGAAAGTTCCCACCAATCCAGAATAGAGCTGCCAACAAGAAAAGACTGGTCCGGAAAGCCCATCAACCGGCAAAAGACAGGATTTGTTCCGATAATTTTGAGACTGTCGAAATCGATCAGGCAAATCCCGTCGGGCGCCAGTTCAAAAAGGGCATCCTTCTCGGCTCCGGGCTGCAATTGTGAAGAACGCTCCAAAGCCTTTTCCATTTTCCCGGAAAACAGATCCAGACAAGAAAGCAACGATGGAGTCAAATCCCCGGGATTCCTGAAACGAATCTCCATCGTGATAGACTCTCCCTCTTTCGCAAACTCCTTTTCCCGAAGGATAAAAACCCTTCGGTAAAGATGTTCAAAAGGCGTCCCTGAACCCACGGACCTAACAGGGCGCATCCCGCTTTTCTCATGGGAGAAAGAAACCTCCGGAAAAGGAAAGGTTTCCGAAATGTTCCGGATAACGCATGAAGTCAGAGACTCAAGATGGACCCCATTTTCAAGAGAGTCTTCGATCTCCCTGGCGATATCTTCAAACGCTTCGTGCTGCTTGACCTCCGTAATATCCCTGACCATGACAAGCAAAAGGGATTGCCCACCCTCAAACAACCGCTTCATCCGGAGTTCTGAAAGGAATCGGCCCTGCCCCGTTTTCAGGAGAACATGCTCTTGTATGAGTGGCTCCGTGCTGTCAACAGAAACGGTCTTGTCCGGGAAAATCAAAGAGGTCTTATCGGATGGATCAAGATATTCCAGAAAGGATTGTCCCAGAATCCTGTCTTTTTCCCTTAGTCCCATGAGATGCAAAAAGGCAGGATTGGCTCCGGAAATGGTTGGAGCCCCTTTACCTTGAGTCTCCAGAACAAAAGCGGGATCAGGCAATACGCCAAGAAGAAAATCTACAAGCTGATTGTGAGGTTTTCTCTCGGGAGAGAGATCGTCCGGGAACATATTGTCCTTTGCTCCAGATGAGAAATCAGACAAAAATCAAAATTGCCATTTCCAGAAGTCCTGAAATGGATATGACCTCCGGAGAATCAATCCCTTCTCACGATTGACCTGAAAACAGCCCACCCCTCATTAAATGATGGACAGGAAATCATGGATTCCGGCCGATGAGGCAGGTACTCGAGAACCTATAAAATGATTTTTGTATGGCTGGGATTATACCTGTGAAGAGAGCGTTTGAATATCTCCTGCTCTCCAATAATCCGTCCTTTTTCTCCGTTTGTTCGACACCCATTCGATACATACAGAATGTTTTAAGGGTAAAGAGTTCAATAGAGAATAAAACCATAGATATAATAAAAAAATTGACTATTTACTATTTAAGTTAATAAAAAAAAATATTTAATATGATTAAATTCAATATTGAAGATAGATTGACATTCAACATAAAAGAGTTCTATTGTCCTTCATCTCAAAAAAGTGATCTGTTCTCCGGAAAGTGCTTGACACTTATTCCAAAAAGCCTCCCAATTTCCAACATGAACGGGAATGAGAGGTTTTTGGATAAGGATCTTCAGGAGATCTGTCGTCCCATAGCAAATGCTCGTTTTGAAACCGGAAAGGAGGCCACCAGAACCATTTTGATCGAAGTCAGGGTTTGCCAGATTGTTAGGGGACGATCGATCCAACAGATTGAGTCCGCCCCAATAGATTGAACGGATCGTCCCAACCTGTAAATTCCGCTCGATCCCTGATGGGATAAAAGCCAATTTTGATGGGAGCTCAAATGACTATCAAGAAAAAACTTTATGTGATGTTTGGCGTCATTATTCTCGTTCTTCTCTTCTCGTCTGTTGTCACCTTCCGTTCTTTCCAGAACACCCAAAAGATCATGGCCGAATCGATCTCGCTTCAAGAAACAACCAATATTGCTTCCCGTCTGACATTCCATGTGGAGGCTCTGCAAGGGGCCTTGGAAGTCGCCCTCTATGCCAATGATCCGGACTTACGGAAAAAACTTCTGAAAAAAACAATGGATCTCGATCAAAAAGACAAAAAGCTGATTGAAAAGCTTTCAAGTTCGATGATTGGGCAGGCGGGACAGGTTTATGCGCAACATCTGAAAGCTGCCCGGAAATCTTTCTATTTTGCGGAGATCCAGATCCGGGCGCTTCTGTTTGCCAATCAGGCCATAGCGGCCCAGTCGATCTACAAAGGCTCTTTCCACCAATACTTCAATGCCTACAGATCTTCTGCCCTGGTGATCCAGAATTATAATGAACATCTGGTCACCAATCTGGCCACAAAAGCGAACACGAAAATTTCTCGATCCATCAAGATCTCCCTTATCCTCTCGATTGTCTTGATTGGAACGACCCTCTTTCTGGGATTGGGAATTATCCGTTCCGTTTCGGCAGGTGTCTTGACTGTCAAGAGAGAAATGGATGAAATGGCCAAGGGGAACCTTGTAAATGCCAATAGCGGATCTCAATATCATCAGAGGGACGAGTTTGGACAGATCATCCGGGAAATGCATCAGTCGATCCATCAGATGGCCGAACTGATCCGTTCTGTCCATCGTGAGGTTGATGGAATCAACGGTCTCTCCGGCAACCTTGAAGAGAGCTCTTCAACGCTGACAAACAGACTTGAAGTGCTGAAAGACGAGTTTTCCATCTTCACCCATACGGCGGATCAGATGATTGAGGATGCATCGACACTGTCACGAATATTCGGAGAAACGGCAGACAGTACTAAGCGCGCCCAGGAAACCTCCGAAGAATGCGTCTTATCAATAAAGGGAGCCTTCGGTTCGGTCTTTCAGGTGACGACCTGCATAACTGAAGGACAGAAAACCATGGAGAGCCTGGTCAAACGCTCGGAAGAGATCGGGAACATCGTGACGGAGATCCGGATGATTGCCGACCAGACGAATCTTTTGGCACTCAATGCCGCCATTGAAGCGGCCAGAGCCGGAGAACAGGGTCGCGGATTTGCCGTTGTCGCCGATGAAGTGAGAAAGCTCGCCGAAACCACCAGCCACTCGATCAATACCATCGAGTCCATCGTCCAGACTGTCCAGACGGATATCGCCACTCTTTCCACATCGCTTGAGCAGTCGGTTATGATGGTTCGTGAAAGCGAAAGGGACTACCAGACTGCCCAGGGAAGTATCGGATCGATCAGCGAAGAAATCTCCTCCATTTCAAAGCATGTTCTGGTCGATCTGAAATCCAGCGTAGAAAGCCAGATCAAGGCCATAAAAGAGGCACAAAGTCTTCTTGTCCGCTCCATACAGGGATTTGATGCTATGGAAAAGGTGTCGGGAAAAATGGGCGAACATGTTCAAAATGTCCGGGGAAATACGGAAAGTCTCAAAAAATCGGTTGTCCGATTTATTGTATAAAGGGAACCTAACATGACCCAAAATGACAGGATGTGGCTTCAGGTGGAGTTGTGAGCTCGGAAAGTCTATCAGAAGTGGTCTTTCTGGGGCGTCAGGCCATTTTTGACCGGAATGATCGTCTTTTTGCATACGAATTGCTATTCCGGACGGCTGGAAAAAATGAAGCGGATATCGCCAACGATTCGCATGCCACAGCCCAGGTGATCATCAACACCATGACGGGGGTGGGGATGGAGCGGGTTCTGGGAAATATTCCGGGACTGATCAACATCGGGGAGGAATTCCTGATGAATGACCTCGTTTTTCTCCTGTCAACCGATCACTTCGTTCTGGAAATTCTCGAGACGGTACCGGTCACCGAAAAGGTGATCGCCCGATGTCAGGAGCTCAAGCAGAGGGGCTACCGTCTTGCCCTCGACGACTATGCGGGAGATTTGACAACATGGGAACCACTTCTCCCTCTCATGGATTTCGTCAAGGTCGACTTCCAGAAAGTCGGAGGAGACGATCTTGTCACTCTTGCAAATACCCTCCTTGAAAGAAAGATCCCCCTGGTCGCAGAGAAGGTGGAATCGCCAGAACAGCAAGCTCTGGCGATGAGTTTGGGGTTTTCCTATTTTCAGGGATTTTTCTTCTCCCGACCGATCGTCCTTGAATCCCGGAAAAGGGATCCTCTCTATCCGGCCCTGATGAGAATCCTGTCGCTGATTCTTTCCGACGGGGAGATCGGGGAAATTCATGACGCGGTCAAACCCCATATCGATCTGTCGATCTCCCTGATCAAGATTGCAAATGTCGTCGGAAGAAGTCCTGTTACAAAGGTCACCGGGCTTCGGCAGGCCATTATTTCCCTTGGTCGGGGCCAGATGAAACGATGGATCGAGTTGCTTCTCTTTTCACGGGCTTCCTCTGAGAACCGCTATGCCATGAACGTCTTTGGACTTGCGGTGACCCGGGCCAGATTCATGGAGATTCTCTCCGATGAGTGGATCCGGAAAGAAAGAGGGGATTCCGACCAGGCATTCATGACCGGAATGCTTTCTTTCTCCGAGAGTCTTTTGGGGTGTCCGGCGGAAGAGATCCTGCAGGATCTTCCGGCCATGGCGGAAGTGAAGGAAGCGCTGAAGGATGGGACCGGCTTTCTGGGAATGCTTCTTGCCCTTTCCCGATCGATTGAACATTCGGACGGGCCGGAAATGGAAAAGATCCTGTCGAAGGTTCCCCTCCCTGAGGAGGTCATTGCCATCGCTCTGAGCGAGTCAATGTTCTGGGCAGATGATATTGTCCGGACTTTCTCTCTGACCAATCCTTAATATCAACATCCCGTCGGGACAAACAAATGATCGGGCCACGCATAAGGAAACAATCGGAATGCTTATTGTCTCCCGTCGATCACGGTTCGGTCCCTGCCTGCCTCCTTGGCCATATACAGAGCCGAGTCCGCCCTCTTGTACAATGAGTCCCATGATCGATCTTCCGCTATCGGAAACGCGCCCCCGATACTGAGTGTCAGCACCCGGTTGGAGATTCCCTCCACCGGTGTCGACCGGAAGGTCTGATTGATCCGTTCGGCAAATCCCTGGAGGGTCGACGGGACATACTTCCCCTGACTGAGGATCGCGAACTCCTCTCCGCCGATACGAAACAGCAACTCGACATCTTCCCGGCAATTGGCCAGAAGTACGGAAGAAACCTGCCTGAGAACCTTATCTCCTATATCATGACCATATTCATCATTGATGGATTTAAAATAATCCACATCCAAAACGAGCAAAGCGTAGCGGGAATCGTGGCTGTTGAATCGGCTATAGGCTTCTTGCATGCTCCTGGCAAAATATCTCCGGTTATATAGCTGGGTGAGCGGGTCTGTAATCGTTTCCCTTTCCAGATTCTGATTGGCTTTTTCAAGCTCCAGCAAAGTGCTTGCTCTTTCCTGTTCCAAAAAGTGCCTGTTCAACTCGGACTGCACCTTGTAGGAAAACAGTTCCACCAATTCAACAATACGGTCCTGATGAGCCTGGTTTATCCATGGTTTTTCAAAAAATAGCGCAATATGGCCTATCAATTGTTTATTGGAGTCCCTCATCGGAACTCCGATAAAGACTTCATAATTCGTATCACGAGCACTTTCAAAGCGATTCCGGAGTGATTCATTCACACAGACCGCTCCACCGACCTGTATATCACTCCAGTTGACTCCCTGATCGGCATAAATCAATTCACAGGGAGTTCCGGGTAATTGAAAAGCCCATGATCCAAGGGCTTTGCCTCCCTTCCATGATCCCAAGACTTCCATCTCATCGCGCCCTACTTCTTTGACATATGCGATGAAAACAAAGTCGGCTTTCAGTTGCCTCGCAAGAATTTGTGTTGCCGTTTGGAAAAAGACACTTCCGGTCAGCAATGACGTTTCGCGGAGCAATTCTTTGAGGATCCGGAAGGAATCAATACCCATGGGCGATCATCTCGTATCGAGTTTAAAAGAGGAGGAACAGTCTATGCGCATAGTAATGAGTATAGGTGTGGTGAATCGCTGGAAACAATGGTTTCCATTTTCAGCCCCACTGATTGAGTGCATTTTGGGGACTCAACCAGAGTCTGGCTGGAATATCCCCAAAGTAACGGCAAATTCGAGCGATTTCACAAGAGTTTGAATTCCGAATGCATCGGGTCTATCCTTTGGGACATTCGAGGACTTGGAACACATCACAAAGAGGGTTGAAGACCAAAAATCCGCCTTCGAAGCACCCCAAAAACCGTCGGGAGAAACGACTGGATATCCGGAAATCAAACCGGTTTCCCTAATAGGTTCAAATCGGAAAAGTATCAATTTCGCTGAATCAGCATGCCCATCCTATTGGGCATCAAGGTTACGGACACCCAACCAAAATTCGCCGTCATCCAGATGGCTCCAGATGACTTCCTGGCGAACTGGGAGTTTATCAGCAAGAGACTTTCCATCGAAATCACGGCACCAATACACGTGGTTCAGAGAAAGATCCGGGACTACTCCGGATAAGAGCCATGAAAGGACATTTCCGATCCGGGGGAGGGCAGGGAGATGCTAAGGGGATTCACGAAGTTCATGATGCGCAGAAATATGATGGTCATGGCCGTAGGCATCATCATCGGAGCTACCTTCGGGAAAATCGTGTGCCTCCTGCTCTCCGATATGATCATGCCACCAATCAGGCTCCTGACGGGAAAAGCGGACTTTTCGAACCTGTTTGTCGATCTTAGGCAGGGAAAGCCTCCCCTACCCTACCCCACCCTCACGGTAGCGCAAAAGTCCGGGGCAGTAACGTTCGATTACGGCCTTTTCATCAATACAACCATCGGCTTCGTGATCATAGGCTTCTCGGTCTTCATTCTGATCCGGTGGGTCAACCTGCTGACCACCCTGGTGCCCCGAAAGAAGGAGGTGCCGGCAGCTCCCATCAACAAGGTCTGGCCATCTTTTCTCCCCGTCATTACCTGGGTGCCACCTGATGTCCACAGTTCACCTCGGTCCTCTCCTGAGAAGGCCATGCTCCATCATCCCGGGCCACGCGAGAAATGGGGAGAGGCAGGAGACGGGCAGAAACAGTTTCGCTTCTTACCCCCAGCATTTGTCCTCGGCCTCCTGGCCATGCTTCTCCTCCCACCCTCTGTCCAACCGGTTTTCGCGACACCTCCTGTCTCCAAATCACAAGACCTTCTGACCCTCAAAAACGGGGACACGCTGAAGGGCAAGCTTGATTCGGGAGACGCCAAGACCATCACCTTCGTTTCAGAGGGGGCAGGAAAGCTCGTGATCTCCTGGACCTATGTGAGATCCCTTCGCGTTCCCGAGCCCTTTGCCGTCCTTACCAAAAACATCAGGGTCCGGCAAGGCCATCCAAACCGGCAGGTCCCGGAGGGCTCCCTCGATGTGGAGGGACAGACCCTAACAGTGGGTACCTCTTCGGGGCCGGTGCGGATGCCGGTTGCCGCCGTCACCCATCTGGTCGAGTCAAAAACCTATGAAAAAATGGTCAACGGCGCGGAACACTTCTGGCAGGGCTGGAACGGGTCGCTGAGCGGAGGGGCAAGCCTCGTCGAGGCAACCCAGAGTCTCGAAACCTTCAACTTCGGAACCGCCTTCACAAGAACGATCCCGACCGTCTCCTGGCTCGAACCGGACGACCGGAGCATCCTGGGATTTACCAGCACCTACGGAACCATTTCCCAACCCAACTCCCCGTCCATCTCGACCTCCATCTTCCACGGAAACGCCGAACAGGACCAATATTTTTCAAGGGACTTCTACGCCCTGGTCCAAGCCCTCTACGACCATAACTCGACCACGGGACTGAACCTCCAGCAGAACTATGGAGCCGGGGTGGGATACACCGCTCTCAGGCGTCCTTCCCAGGAGCTTTCTTTTACTCTCACGGCAAGCTACATCGACCAGCAGTTCCAAGTGGCAAGCGCCGACCAGAACCTGGTCGGGGCCACCTTCACCGTCACCTATTTCTACAAGTTTCCCCACGACATCACCTTTAATGAAAACTCCTACATCACGCCGGCGTTCAACAACTCCAGCGCTTGGTTCGCCTATCTCTCGGCAGGTGTGACCATCCCGGTGATCGACTCCCTGGCTTTCTCCATTCAGGCTATCGACAACTACTGGAACGCCCCCGCCCCCGGATTCGTCAACAACTCCTTCCAGTTGAACACGAACCTGAGCTACACGATCCCCTCCTTCTGAGCGTGGGGCACCAAATTTTAGCGCACGAGAAGGACAGTCCTCAGTCAAAGAGTGGGAAGAGGTAAAATTATAAGGATGGATTCTCTCGGATCTTGAAGGACTCAGGACATGAAAAAAGCCAGCTTTTACGCTGGCTTGATCACTTTACCGGAGATCTTGGATGGCTTTGGATCTGGCGGCGGCGGGAATCGAATAGTCATATGAGATAGCCTATTTTAGACGATTTCATAGATTTCAAATTTAGATCATACCCCCAA
>JAKBTA010000051.1 GCA_021844645.1 Nitrospirota bacterium | reverse complement strand
TAACTGGGCAAGCGCGATGACCGGCAAGTTCAGCTCTTTCGCCAAGGCCTTGAGTGAACGGGAAATCTCAGAGATTTCCTGTTCACGGTTATCCGTTCTTTGAGAACCTTTCACCAACTGGAGATAATCCACCACAATCAGGGAGAGATTTTTATTTTGAGCCTTGAGTCTTCTGGCTCTGGCCCTTAGTTCGTAAACAGAAAGATCTCCGGAATCATCGATAAAAAGCGGGACGTCGCTCGCTTCTCCAAAGGCCTGCATAACCGCTCGCCAGTCATCACTCGGAAGCTGCCCTGTCCGAAGCTTCCATGCATCAACACGGCTCTGGGAGCTGATAAGTCGCATGAAAAGTTGTTCCTTCGACATTTCCAGTGAAAAGATCCCAACAGGCAATCTCAGATCAAATGAGACGTATTGGGCAATTCCCATGGCGAACGCTGTTTTTCCCATGGCAGGTCGCCCTGCCACAATAATCAGATCAGAGGGATAAAGCCCAGTCGTCATTCTGTCGAGGTCAATAAATCCGGTAGGAAGGCCAATCACGGCATCTGCGATCTCCCGTGAGCGAAGCTCCTCAAGCTTCTTGAACTGGGTATCAAGATAAGGAACATCCCCCACTTTTACAAAACCACCAGAGTTTTTATGGGAACCGATTTCAAGAATCTTTCTTTCGGCGAGATCAAGGAGGGACTCGACCTCCTCTGTTTCCTCATACCCTTTCTGCGCGATATCTTCTGCCGCCAGAATCAGCTTCCGGTAAATCCCCTTTTCAGTCAAAAGCCGTGCATAGTGTTTTGCGTTGGCAGCAGTTGGAACAATATAGCTTAAGTCTTCTATATACTGAGGGGCTCCGGTCAGCCCATCCCAGCCCTTTTTCTTCAATCGATCCGACAAAGTCACAGGATCAATCGGATGCTGGACTTCTGCCATTTCCCTCATGACCTGATAGATTTTTCGATGGGCGTCAAGGATAAAGTCTTCCTCCTTGACGCTGTCTCCGATCTGGGTCAGAACTTCATTATTGAGAAGGATTGATCCCAGAAAGGATTTTTCGGCCTCTATACTCTGGGGAAGATTCCGAAAAACTTCATGACCGGATTTTCTGACATTTTTCATGAACGCTCCGGTAGATACCCGATAATGTTTTTAGGACGGATTGGAAGGATGCCCTTGACGATGGAGGATGGGATCTTCAGAGGATGAATGTTCTGCCTGGGAAATCCTGTGGGAAGAGCCATTTTTTAAAAAAGAGATAAAGTCATCACCCTTTTTAAAGATCACCTCTGAAACATTTGGAAACCGCTCAAAATAAGAAGGCTCAAGAAGTTTAAGGTCCTTGTTTCCAGGAAAGTCCTGGGGATAAAGGATTCGGACCGGTGGTCTGTTTTGTGTCAAGCCCGAGATAAGTTTCTCGATGAGGTGATAGGATCCGCTATCTTCAGGCTGGACAAGAAAATGGATTTCCTCCTGGTCCCGAATCTCTTTCCCTATGCTTGTTGAGTCGTCTATACGATTCAGATGAAAGGCAAATCCTGTTGCCGGGATATTGGCACCAAAGAGAGCCGGAAGCTTGTCATATCGACCACCAGATGCAATTTCCCTTGTTGAGCCTGGTGTATAGAGATGGAAAAACATGCCGCTGTAATAAGGCCCTACAGGAGCTAGAGCAAGGTCCAGAACGATTTCCGAAGGGCCATATGTCCACTCCTTCACTAGTGACAGGAACGATTCGTCGACCTGATCTTGCGGCAGGCAGGAGATCAAGGATTCAAGAGATGAAATGGTTTCCGGAAGACAAATGACATTTCTGAGGAAAAAAGCCAGTGTTTCCGTAAATATTTTAAGTTTTCCGGATGGAAGGATATTTTTGGAGCTTCCTTCCTGGATAGCCTTGGTCAGGGATCCTGAATCATGGGCATAGAAAAGTCTTGACAATTCCTGTCTTGAGACCTCGGGAGCCAAAGAGGCAATCAAGTCAAGAATGGATGTCTGAAGACCCTGATGGGACAAGACAAGGGTTGGATCCCATATGGCGAGTTTTCTTGCACCCTGGAGGCAAAGATGGATCACTTCCCAATCGCCCCATACGCTTGCATTCCCCCAGTATTCCACCCCGGCCTGAAAAAGCTCGCGCTCCAGAACATGATGATCTTCGTGTCGAAAAACCGTTGTGCTATAGGAAAATCTCAGGTCATCAAATCCCGAGTCGATAGCATGGGCCAGAAGACGGGCAATCTGGGCTGTCGCATCAGGTCTCAGAATCAGAACATGGCCGGAAGTCCGATCTTGTATTGTATAGGCCTTTTCCAGAAGGGCAGGATCAATCCCGGGCCTCAACGCATCAAGATATTCAAAGGCAGGTAAGGCTATCTCGCGATATCCTCTCTGTTTGAAAAGATCTAGTAGTTCTCCAGCCACTTTTCTACGAAAAGTCGGGTTCCCTGAAAAAAGAGGGCCAACCCCTTTCGGAGTCAGCCCTCTTTTTTCTAAACGGGAAGAATTCTGGGACTTTTGAGAATTCTTGCTCATGCCTGGGCAGAAGGAAGATGAAGAATCTTGAGAGAAAGGATATTGGGAATCTTCCTCAGCTCTGAAAGAAGAGCAGGGCTGATTTCATTATCCACGCCAATCATTGAAATGGCTTTTCCACCTGGGTAGTCACGGCCGAATTGCATTCTGGAAATATTGATCTTGTGATTTCCCAAAATGGTCCCGACCGCTCCGACAACACCTGGCTGATCCTGATTGGTGAGGTAAATCATGATGGGCTCGGGGATCACTTCAACCGGAAGCTGGTCCATCGAGACAATCCTGTAATCCCGTTTTTGGAAAACAGATCCCGAAATCTGGTGGAAATCAGTCGGAGAAGAAATCTTGATTGAAAGCAACCCGGTATAATCCCCATTATGGGTCGATCGAACCTCAACGACCTCAATTCCTCTCTCTTTTGCGAGAATGGGGGCATTCACCTCATTGACCATTGTGTCGAGAATCGGAGAAAGGATCCCTTTCAATGCAGAAATCGTAACGGCTGCCGTAGGGACTGTGGCAATTTCTCCAGAATACTCTATGGTCACTTTGGACAAGGGGGAAGAAGAAATTTGGGAAATGATGTTCCCCATGATTTCCGCAAGCTTCTGGTAAGGAGTAACGATGCTCATTTCTTCAGGAGACACCGAAGGAAGATTGGCCGCATAACGGATCACACCCTTGGCCAGGTAATCAACCATCTGGTCAGCAATGGCGAGCGCCACATTTTCCTGGGCTTCCTTCGTTGCCGCTCCGATATGGGGAGTTGAAATAAAGGAGTCTATCTTCAGGAGAGGATGATCCGCAGGAACCGGCTCCTGAACGAACACATCAAATGCAGCCCCTGCGACATGGCCACTCAAGAGAGCTTCCGCAAGGTCTGTTTCATTGACGATGCCACCCCTTGCGCAATTGACGATGTATACGCCTTTTTTCATTTTGGCAATGGTGGTTTTGTTGATCAGATTTGTTGTTTCAGCATTGAGTGGAGTATGCACCGAAATAAAATCCGACTTCTGGTAGATTTCATCAAGGGAGACCGGAGTAACCCCGGATTTTTCCGCCACTTCCGGAGTAAGATAGGGATCAAATGCGATCACATGCATTGAAAGCCCTTTGGCGATCTGTGTCAGATGCTGCCCGATTTTACCCATTCCGATGATTCCCAGTGTTTTCTGAAAAAGCTCCACACCCATGAACTTGCTTTTTTCCCATTTTCCGGACCGATTGGATGCGTTGGCCTGAGGAATGCGTCTTGCCATGGACATCAGAAGCGACATGGTGTGCTCTGCAGTCGTGATGGTATTTCCGCCAGGTGTATTCATGACCACTATGCCGTGGGATGTCGCCGCATCGAGGTCGACATTATCGAGCCCCGCTCCAGCGCGTCCGACAACCTTCAGTCGTTTTGCCCCTTTTAAAATATCTTTGGTAACCTTGGTTCCGCTTCTGATGACCAAACCATCATAACCTGCTATTTCAACAGCAAGTTCTTCCGGTGTTAACTTCGTCTTGACCACAACCTCAAAGCCCGCTTCCCTGAAGATCTTCAAGCCATCTTCAGAGATGGCATCACTGACAAGTACCCTGATATTTTCTGACAACGGTAGTCCTCCGATAGGATGTTCTGATTTTTAATCCTCGATCAATACGGCCTGGGCCTTGGCGACACCCGATCCGAGCGGATGCTTGTATCCCATACGATACAGTGCCATTTCCACTCCACTGATCGCTGTAATGATATCAAAAGTATCGGAATAGCCCATGTGGGAGAGCCTGAAAACCTTCCCTTTCAATTGGTCTTGTCCACCAGCTGCTGTAATTCCGTATTGTTTTCGGAGATTCTTGTAGAGAGCCTCCCCATCAAATCCTTCAGGAGCCAAAACAGCCGTGACCGCATCAGAAGGCGCATTCTTGGCGAACACTTCAAGACCAAATCCTTTCACACCCTCTCTCGTTGCACGCGCAAGTTTTGAGTGTCTTGCGAAAACATTTTCAAGTCCCTCTTCCCGCATCATTTTCAGGGAGGTTGCAAGCCCGATCCAAAGGGTCACCGCAGGAGTCCAGGCGTTTGTATCCTTTAAGAGATTATCCTTTTCTCTCTTGAGATCAAGATAAAATCTGGAACATTTGGCCTGGGACTGATGCTTCCATGCTTTTTCCGATACTCCTATACAGGCAAGTCCAGGGGGAAGCATGAGGGCCTTTTGCGATCCGGTGATCAGAATATCGATTCCCCAAAGATCCATTGGCAGATTGGTGACGCCAAGAGCGGTGATGGCATCAACGACCAGAATCGTGTTCTCCCGAGTTTTGGTAATCTCTGCAATCGATTTGACATCATGAGCCACACCCGTCGACGTCTCGCTCGCCTGAACATAGACACCCCTGATGGAAGGATCCTTGTCAAGATGAGCCTTGATCTCGGATACGTTGACCGACTCTCCCCAATTGACCTTGATCTCTATGGTTGTCACTCCGAAAGCAGTGGCAATCTTCGCCCATCTTTCTCCAAATTTTCCGCCGTTTACAGCAAGGATCTTGTCTCCGGGGGACATAAAATTTGAAATGGAGGCTTCCATTCCCGCTGTACCGCTGCCTGCCACAGTAATGACTTCCTGTTCTGTCTGAAAAAGCCATTTCAGATCTTTTCTGACATCCTGGATTACGGGAATAAAGTCAGGTGATCTATGGTGAATAATGGGTCTGGACATGGCGAGAAGAACTTCTGGTGGAACGGGGGTCGGACCTGGTGCCAACAAATACTGTTTTTTCATTCTGGAGAGCTCCTCAAAGCTGATAATGGACATGTTTTATAGGGAAAATCAATGGCTAATGCCTGCTGTTTCCGACAGCATTCCGCACCCGTAATGGAGGTGCCTCCCACGGCGATCAGATTCATTCACTCAATCGAAGAAAGATACATTAAACATCTTCCCAAGACAAGGATAGCGGACATCTCAGTGATCGATGGAGACCGGAAGTTCTTCTTAGCGGCCATGAAAAACTAATGGGAATGGGCTGGAGGCAATACTGTCCCGCCCCAAAACTTCAATCCTGCCGTATTGCTTCCATTTTTGGTCGTCTGACACTCGTCCCCTTTATTCCCTACCTTTTGGACAGTATCTTCAGAGTCAAGAATGAACCAAAAGTGGCAGGAAGATGTGACCGGCATCATCACAGTAGAAAGTTGATTATTGGAGATATACGTTGTCGAGTCGGCAAAATAAGCCCAAACCGTTTGTCCATGTGGAAGCTTGATGGTTTGAGTTGGAGGTCCCAGCTGATGAAGAAGAACCGTGGATGGCTCTCCCTTGTATGAATCCAGATGGGCTTTAAAATAATCGGAAGTTGGAAAACAGGAAACAAGCAACAAGCAGAAAACAAAAGGAAAAACAAGCCTGATCCTTTTCGACTGGCTCATCGATTTTCCATATGATTGAACTCTCCTTTATAAGGATTGAGCCGGAGGGGAAGCTGGACACCCGGGACAATCCTGTTTTGGAGAAACGGATTTTTGATCTTTTTCAACCGGTCTTTCACTGTACTTTTTTTCAAAAAGTAAAGTATTGTCCGAGTCGAGCCGTATTGAAATTTCTGAAAGCGTTGCCAGTGATGACACCACGGGTTTTCCAAGATTCGTTCGACCAATTTCAACCTGCACCACATTGAGTCGAACCTGAATATGGACAGGGATACTGCATCCCTGACATGGAGTTTGCTTGAGAACTTCCTGAAGGTTCAGTTCAGCCATTGGGGAAAATCGGAAAAAAAGATGTCCCATCGGTCCAGGAATGGCCTGCAATGGCCAATTTCGGATTAAAACCTGACCATCACAATAATTGCAGGTTAACTTTTGGGCGATTCCTATGGAGACTTTTCCACCAAAAGGCATCAGAAAAGATGGAACGGGGCTTTCCGGGGATGACTGCATCTGAACCCCCTGAAGCCCTGAAAGCGTAAAAAGCTTTGCCCTTGAATCATATTGGACAATGCTCGCGGGAAAAGTCAGCGGAAAACTTTTGACAGATCCTATCTTTTTGATTTCACGATCCAGTTTTTTGTCGAGAGCTTTCTGGCCATCGGGATTTTGGTTGCCCTTTGTCCTGATATCCATGGGCAACCCCAATGAAAGGATCTGATAGTCCGGGGTCATTGTCGGATGCTGGTGGTAGAACAAAAGGAGCAATTGATAAGGATCAAGCTGACTCTCTCCTGGAACTGGCCAACCATCCGAGAGAAGCTTTGCAGTCTGTACTTTTTTTCCGTTCAGATGAAAGGCCCCCAGCATCAAGAGCCCTCCCAGGAGAAAAAAGATCACTCCGAAAACAGCCCATCGAATATTTTTTCTGGTTCCCACAAGGGGAGGCTCCGGCTTATCGAAAGACTCCCTGAGCGTTTTGTACGCCCCGTCGATGATTTCCAGGGATTGAGGATTATCCTTGTATTCCGGATGGATTGAAAAGAGTGTGTCCTTCTTCTTGTCCAGGATTTCAAGGTTTGCAATAGAGGAGATATCAGGGAAACCACCGGCCGGAAAGCGCAGAATCCGTTCAGGATCGTTTGGATCCGAGGCGATAACGATACCCAGAAGATCCGCAATTTTAAAAGCATCTTCGTGGCTGAGAGGAGAAGATGGATGGATATTTCCAAGAATTTCAGGAAGCTTGTGGAGATTGGTAATGATATAGGATCGATCCCTGTTCGGGGGCTCTGAAACAGAGAGTGTGCCACTACTGGCCAATCCGTCAAGATTGGCTTCATCCGGAAAAAGAATGACACCTGTCAGGAAAAGAGAGATCCCCTTGTCCCTGAGAAAAGAAGACAACGGCCCGATTCTGCTTTTGATTTGAGTCACGGGATTCGAGTTTCTGGGGCCCGGGACGTGAATCATCTGATTGTCCGCGCTCCATGAGGAGTTCAAGGTCCCCGTTACCGAACCGATGACATTTTTGCATTCCAAAACAAAAACACCCTTGTCTGTCAACAGGAGCCCGTCAATTTCCTTTTGACCGATGGGTGAATAGATATTCCGTTCATAAAAATAAACATTCACCCCGTTTTGCCAAAAAGGATCCATCCCGATATCGGAAATACGGCTAAGGTCCTTTCCAGAAAGTCCAGTCAGACAAAACTGCCTTATCTCTTCTTCAAATCGTTCTGCGGCGGGCAATGACTTTAGGGATTGCAATGGATTCCTTTCAGAATACGTTATAGAAAAGCTGCTTGTCCGTTAAGGATATCATAGTTTTAGACATATCAGAAGATGAAACAATGCATTAATCCGGAATTTTGGTCACATTCTCGAGATGATCTGTTCCAAGCGGATCATGCCAAAATCCCTTGATGTCTTGATGGACTAGCATGTTGGAAAGACCTTCTGAAAGCGGAATAACCGGTATCCCGATTCTCAGGAGTTGTTTTTGGGCTTTTTTATAGAGTTCAGATCGTACACTCTGATTGTCTGAACTCAGAGCCTCAGACACAAGATGATCAAAAAGGGGATCTCCCCAACCTGTCCTGTTGTTCCCCGAATCCGTCATCATCAATGTCATGAAGGTATTCGGATCAGGATAGTCTGCAAGCCATCCGGACTGATACATTTGAGGAGTTTTGGAGTCAAGTTTCGCTAGAAAAGCCTTCCATTCAAGGGATCTCAGATGAATACTGACATGGAGAACTTTTCTGAAGGATTCCTGAAAGTGAACGGCCAAGATTCGGCTTTGAGTACCAGAAGGGAAAATGAGGGTCACCCTTGGAAAATGTTTTCCTCCCGGATAACCAGCCATTGCAAGTTCGGAACGTGCTTTTTGTGGGTCATAACGGTAGCCACCATTTTTTTCATATCCCAACAATCCCCTCGGAATGAAGGATCGTGATACCGGAAACGCATTCTGGAACAGTTCTCGAAGATCCGAACGGTCAACGGCAAGAGCAAACGCTTTTCGTACGTGAATATTGTCAAAAGGAGGCCGTTTTATATTGAGGCTATAATAGACTGTACTGAACTGGGGGATACGATGAAGATCCGGGGATTGCTGATATTTTTTCACGTAAAAACTGGGAACCCCCACAATATCCAAAACATGGCGGTCATATAAAAGAAGCTGGGTAACAGGCTCCGGAATGATCAGAAAACGGATTCGCCTGAGGGAGGGGGCAGGAACAATATCCTTTCTGGATTCGAGGAGAAGAGAATCTCCATGCCACCAGTCTTTTAGGATAAAACGGCCATTGGTGACCAGATGTTTGGGCGATGTCCATTTGTCCTTGTATTTTTGAATCAGGTCGATTCGGACCGGATCGGTTATGGGGCTGGTCAGCAAAGAAGGAAAGGCCGCCATCGGATGAGAAAGAGACACTTTTAATGTCTTCGAATCAGGAACCTCGATTCCCACTTGGGAGGCAGTGCACTTGTTTTCGTGAAAGCAGGAAGCGTTTTGAATATCGAAAAGATAATATGCGTAGGGAGATGCCGTTTTTGAAGAGAGAAGTCTCAGGAAGGAATTTCTGAAATCGGAAGATCTGACCGGTTTGCCATCACTCCATGTCCGGGAGGGATCAAGGTGAAAAGTAAACTCTTTGTTCCCGACCGTTTCCCAGGAAAGGGCAATATCCGGTGAAACATTAAGGTGTTTATCAAATCTGGTGAGTCCGTCCATCAGGTTGGTGATCACCTCGAAACTGATACCATCCGTCGCCTTGTTCCAGTCCAGAGTGGATGGGTCATCCGCCATTGCCATGAACAGAGTATGAGAGTCATGTTTTGAAACCGGCTGAAAATGGGGAGAACAGGAAAGATCCAAAAGGAAGAACATGGGAAAAAAGAACTGAAAAAAACGGCGAAGGTTCAGTGAATGGAGGAAAGAGCTTCTTGGTGGTCGGGAAATGTCTTCGGTCATCAGAAAGATGCCTCGAGTCTCATAATGGAAAAGAAGTGATTGAGATGAAGGGGACAAAAAGGGAAGTAAAAAAAGGGCCTGAACCCGTCGAGGACGGGAACAGACCCAACATTTATTCCGGCAGCGTCCTACTTTCCCACAACCTTGCAGTTGCAGTATCATCGGCCCTGGAGGGCTTAACGGCCGTGTTCGGGATGGGAACGGGTGGATCCCCTCCGGCATGGCCACCGGAAAACCGGCA